>JAJYGZ010000276.1 GCA_021790495.1 Actinomycetes bacterium | reverse complement strand
CTGCCGTTGGTGCACAACTATCGCCGCGAATCGACCAGCTGATCCACTGCAAAACAGGTGACCTCGAATTTCCTATCTCGCTCCCGATATCGAACCCTGACAATTACGCAAAACCGTCGGCGTGACCCGAATCAATTCATCTTCGAATCGGCGCAATTCTCACGCGAAAATACTTGACAATGCGACACGCCAAGCTGGCAGGCCTAGTAACATTTAGTCAATTTTTACAACGATGTTATTTGGAGGATCGATGGCTTTTGCCAAAAGCACAACCGCAGGATTCGCAGCGCGCATACGCGCCTTGGGCGCCAAGCTGGTTCCGCTGGCGATCCTCCCCCTAAGCGCAGTACTGGTACTTCAAGTGTTGCCAGCCTCCGCGGCTACCGCGACAAATCCTTTTCCAGCAGGACAGACCGGATACGACGCGTCGTATCCGCAGTGCCCACAACTTAGCTCAACATCGGGTGCATCTTTTGCGATCATCGGCCTTGGCCATGGCCGGCCCTTTACCGAGAACTCCTGCGCACCGACCCTTTGGGGGCAAGCGACCACGTTCAATAGCACCGGCTCCGAGATCGCAGCCTATTTCAATACCGGTTACAGTGGCGCCTATTCGAAGGACATCACTACGCCCTGCTTGGACGCCGAAGGCAACCAGGGAATTACTGGGAATCCGCACGTGGTCTCCCAAGAAGAGCAGGCTTGGGCAATTGGGTGCAGCGAAGCCGACTACGCGATGGCTTATGCACTTTCTTTTTCTTCCGGGGCCGTAAATCCGGCCATGTGGTGGGCTGATGTTGAAACCGGGAACAGCTGGTCGACAAATGTTCTTCTCAACCAATGGACTATCAACGGCATAACCGATGAACTCGCAACTCCCGTGAACTCCGCTGTCGCAGTAGAAGGCGGCCATCCCGTCGGGATCTACTCCTATCCAGCTGCGTGGAACAGTATCACCGGCGGAGGCAGCTACCAGCCCACATCATCGGATGCCAGTTGGCTGGCGGGAACTTCCAGCTCGACTTGCTCGAATAGCGCCGCAAACTTTGATGGGCAGCCCTTGTGGGTTTTGCAATACGGTGGGTTTCCTGGAGGAGGCGACCAAGATACTGCGTGCTGATCACCCTCGCGCAGCCTCAATCAGCGCCTTGCTCTGCCGAGATTAGCAACCAAGGCCAGCCCGGGAGCCTCAGTCCCCCTAGCAGCTCAACTGCGCCGCCATAAGCGATCTGGAATGCGTCGCAGTGAACAAGGCAGAAATGACGGGCCCTCGCACTCGTGATCTCCGAGTATGGGATGCAAAGATTGAACTTGGTGGCAGTCGGACCGCGAGATATGTAGGCGGTCTGACTCGACTGGAGCATACCAAGCGAGTCGAACCTCCGGTTGGATTTCCGCGCTACTTAGTTCGAGGCCTGTGCCAAAGATTTCCTAAAGCAATCAGTTTTTCGCGGGCTCGTCACCGTGTCGAACCATCCGGCTCTCCAAAGCTAGCAGTTGTCTGCTCAATTCCTTGGGCAACTTCTCACCAAAGGTCTCAAAGTGGTCCTGAATAGCTGCCACTTCAGCACGCAGTTCCTCGGGGTCGATTTCGGTGAGCAGCCTGGCGCGATTTGCATTCAAATCCATACCGTCGAGATGGAGGTCCTCGATCTTTGGCACCAGTCCGAAAGGAGTAGCCTCGGCATCGACACGCCCGGCAATGCGATCCACGATCCATGCCAGCACACGCGAGTTCTCGCCATAACCCGGCCAGATGAACTTGTTGTCAGCGTCCTTGCGGAACCAATTGACCAAATACATCCGCGGTAGCTTGACGCCCTCACGATTGGCGAATTGCAGCCAGTGGCTGAAGTAGTCCCCCATGTGATATCCACAGAATGGAAGCATCGCAAACGGGTCGCGACGAAGGTTGCCGACCGCTCCCACCGCGGCCGCTGTGGTCTCTGAAGCCATGGTCGAACCCAGGAATACCCCGTGCTCCCAAGAAAAAGCCTCGGTCACCAGCGGAACGAGGGACCTGCGGCGCCCGCCCAAGAGCATCGCCGAGATCGGCACGCCACGAGGATCTTGCCATTCCGCAGCGATATGGGGCGACTGCGACGCGGCGACGGTAAAGCGGGCATTGGGATGCGCCGCTGGCTTGCCTGAGGAGGGATCGTATTTCTCCCCACGCCAGTCTGTAAGCCCGTCTGGGCGCTCGCCATCGATTCCTTCCCACCAGATGTCGCCGTCAGCGGTAAGGGCGGTGTTGGTGAAGATAGTATCGCGCGCCATGGTATCCATAGCGTTGGGGTTGGTCGCGTAGCTTGTTCCAGGGGCCACCCCGAAAAAGCCCGCCTCGGGATTGAGCCCATAGAGGCGGCCGTCTTCACCGAGGCGAATCCAGCAGATGTCATCGCCAAGAGTCTCGACCTGCCAACCCGGCAACGTCGGGACCAGCATGGCGAGATTTGTCTTGCCACAAGCCGAGGGGAAGGACCCGGTAATGTAGTGGGTCTCGCCCGCCGGGGACGTTAACTTGACCAAAAGCATGTGCTCGGCGAGCCAACCCTCATCTCTGGCGATGACAGAGGCGATCCGAAGCGCCAGGCACTTCTTGCCCAGCAGCGCGTTGCCGCCGTAGCCGGATCCAAACGACCAGATCTCTCGGGTCTCGGGAAAGTGGCTCACGTAGATGTTGTCGGGATTACAGGGCCAGGCAACGTCTTTCGCACCGGGGTCCAGTGGGCTGCCGACCGAGTGAAGGGCGTGGACAAAGTCGCCGTCGTCCCCTAATGCCTCAAGCACCGCTGAACCCATGGTGGCCATAATTCGCATATTGCAAACCACGTAGGGAGAATCGGTGATCTCGACGCCGACCAGCGAAAATGGCGATGAGATCGGCCCCATCATGAACGGAATCACATACATGGTGCGTCCCCGCATCGAACCTGCGAAGAGATTGGTCAATGTGGCCTTCATCTCATCGGGATCGGCCCAGTTGTTGGTCGGACCGGCATCTTGGGCATCTTGTGAGCAAATAAAGGTACGATCCTCGACTCGCGCTACGTCGCGCGGTTCGGAATGCGCCCAGTAGCTATTCGGCCGCTTTGCGTCCGAGAGCTTTTTGAAAGTCCCCTGCTCGACCAAGAGAGCCGCCAAGGAGTCGAACTCCTCTACCGA
>JAJYGZ010000124.1 GCA_021790495.1 Actinomycetes bacterium | reverse complement strand
CCGGGGATGTAGCTCAGCTGGTAGAGCACTTGCTTCGCATGTAAGGGGTCTGGGGTTCGAGTCCCCACATCTCCACCAATTGGAAACGCCTGATTCTGTAAGGGGTTGGGCGTTTTTCGATACCCGGCCAAACCGGCCCCAACTGGCGTCACTACCACCGAGCTACCACCAAAGATCACATCGAGCCTTCCGCAGCGACCAGTTCTCCCGCCGGGACATCCCCTGCTCGTGCCGGTGGAAAATGGAATCGAATTGGGTCACTGAAATCACTACTACTCCCCGAGCCGCCAGCAAACGACGGCTCGGTGGAGCCCTTTCTATTCGGAAAGGGTGGGGGCGTTTTCGTTACCGGAGGCGGGGGCGATTCGGTTACCGCTAGCATTCCACCAGAGCGACGTATACCTCGAACTTCAATATCGCGCCCAGCACATGGACGCCGAGGCGATGAGCGGCCTCGTTGACCTCGTGCTCAGCTGTGCTAATGACGACGACCCGAGGATCGCGCGAACCCTCACCAGCGACGACACCTTCGAGCGCCTCGGGAAGGCCTTATTTAGCGAGGCTCTGCACTATTTCTTTGGTTTCTTGGGGGGGCGTAGCTCGAAACGCGCTGCGGCGGGAAGCCTTCTCGCTGTAAAGAACTTTTGGCGGAGTCGAATTTAGCAGCCGCCCAGAGCTATCTGATCCGCCTGACGGAGAGTACCTTATCAACGACCTTCGAATTGGCGATATCGCGGCGCTGATGCGCGACGCACTCAAGTCTGCTACATACAAGCCAGCTCTACTCAAGGCACTTGTGCGGCGGACCAGAGAGCCATACGTTGCGCGCATTTCGCTTCTTGACCTCGGCGGAGAATTCGCGAGGATGTATTGGAACCAGACCGTCGTTTATCATTTGCGCCAGGCGTCTTCACTGCGCAAAGAAGCGGCAGTGGTCAAGTCGATCCGTGAGATCGCCGCTCGCTACAAAACGCGATCGCTCGCGGACCTGCCGGAGGCCGGGAAAATTGACATCGTCAAAAAGTTGACCGCGATCTTGCCGATAAATGTGCTTGCGGCTTTCCACGCCAGCAAACCGGCCAATATGCCGGAACTGTACCGATGGGAGAGAGGTTGGCCGTATGTGGAAATCACTCGAGATACCTACCAGTTTCTAAAAACGAACGCGCTTCCGCTGGAATTGATCGCTAACTTCTATTGGGCAGAACTCTTAGAAAATTGCAATCGATTGGCTCCGCGTATCATTCAAAAAATTTCGAGGGACGCCGCTTCGCGCAGGTCGCTGCAGAAATATCTAAAAATACTGCTAGCAGACACAGACGTTAAATGTTTCTATTGCGGCGTTGCGTTCGATGCCCTCCATGCGCCGACGGTCGATCATGTGATTCCGTGGAGCTTCTTGCTTGAAGATGCGCTCTGGGATTTGGTTCTCGCCTGCAGGCGGTGCAATGCGCAAAAATCCGATTGGCTGCCGTCCGCGGACCTGTTGCAGAAGCTCATGCGCCGCAACCGTTATGGCTTGCGACGCCCAACTTTGCCCGTAAGTTTCCTAATCGCCGACGAAGAAGTCGAACAACTCTATCAGGCAGCGATATCAGTGGAATGGCCCCGCTTTTGGAGCCCCGCATGAAGAAGTACAATAAGCTCGTCCGCGACCGGATTCCCGAGATCATCCTGGCGTCCGGAAAGCTTCCCGCGTTTCGAACAATGGAAGACGAAGAGTACCGATTCGCCCTGCGCGCCAAACTCCTTGAGGAGGCCAGCGAAGTTGCCGAGGCGGATGAAACTAATCTGCTGTCGGAACTGGCCGATCTTGCCGAAGTATTGGATGCCACAATCGCCGCGAACGGATTTACTCTCAGCGACGTCCGAGCCGAGCGCGATATAAGAAATGCCGAACGAGGGTCGTTTACGCAAAGGACCTACCTTGAGCGAGTCGACTAGTCATCGGGATGGCATGGCCGGTTACGAACGTATGAACAGGCCCAGCGCTGCTGCCAGCATGACGGCGACAAAGAGCAGGTGAAGGATGCGCTCGGGAAGACGCTTGGCGAGATTGGCGCCCTGCGGCCGGAAAAGACGCCGTCGAAGGCGAGCGCGATGCCGGTAATCCAATCGACGTCGTACGCCGTGGCGAACGTCGCGATGCTAACCACCGTTCCGGGCGCGACGAGCGCGAGGCCCGTACCCTGCGCGGCGACTTGACTCAAACCGAAGAACGCCGACATGACGGGCACGGCGAACATCGCGCCGCCGACGCTAAAGATGCCCGAGAGCGACCCGCCGATCGCGCCGACGATCGCTGTGTGCGGTCCACCCTCTCGTTCGCGCGCGAACGCACGGTACGCCATCTGCGCGGCGATGGCCATGATGAAGATGCCGAACGCGATGCGCAGCGGTTTGCTGGGCAGCGTCGTTGCGAAACGTGCCGCCACGAAGGTAAACGGTACCGCCGTGAGCGCCAGCGTGATAGCCATAGCCCCCTAGGCGGCCACCGGGCTCGACGAGTATTTCGCCTGAGTGCGTGCGGGCTTGGGTTGGAGCTAACGATCCGGCCTCCGCGTGGCCTGCTGTGAGCCGCGAGCGCCTGGACCCGGCAATGCACGGGATCATCAAGGGAATTTTCGATGGGTTCGTTGGAGTTTTGAACGCAGGGAGCGGCAACATCAGCGCAATAGCACAAGACTTTCGAGACGTAATGGGACTCTGAGGGGCGTCGCCTCGTGGGTGAAGTGCTGCCATTCAATCCGCCCCCGGCGCTATCGCCGATCGCGCATCGAATTCGTTACGTCCCGAGCACGACCGCCGCGAACGCGTCGAGCTGTTCGTCGGTGTTGAAGTATTTCGTCGCGAAGTGGTCGCTTAAAGTTAGGATTGCGCCGCGCCAGCGGGCGCGCTCGAACCGGCCCACCGGTTCCCAAATCGCGTCGGCGCCGAAAAGCCGCTTGTAGTCGGCCCAATCCTCGCGCCCATAGCCGACGACAGCCTTTCGCTGCGATCCGACCAGCGCTTCGCTCAGGATCCGCAGGCGCTCGGGCAGGATCTTTGCGACGTACTCATCCCTAGTGGCGAAGCGCTTGAACTGAGCGTAGAGCCACGACGAAGTATTCCGGTGGGGATACGGCAGGAGTTCCGCGAGAAGCGAATCGCCATCCGATCGACCCAATCGCT
>JAJYGZ010000388.1:2865-3177 GCA_021790495.1 Actinomycetes bacterium | reverse complement strand
GAAGACAACGACCGCCGTTCACCTGGCCACTGGTCTCGGGTGGCACGGGCGAACGTTGCTTGTCGATGCCGACCCCCAGGGTTTTGCGACAGAATGGGCGATGCTCACGGAGGACGAGCGGCCGTTCGACCTTCTCATCGACTCCGGGGAAAATCTTCACCGACGGATCGCCGAGTTTGGCCAAGTGTACGCCCACATCGTCATGGACGCGCCACCTGGCCTATTGCCAAACTTTCGCTATGGGTAGTTTTACCAGGATTAGCGGAGCCCAACTGATAGAAATTACCCTAATAAGTGGATAGATCTAACTAA
>JAJYGZ010000388.1:0-2855 GCA_021790495.1 Actinomycetes bacterium | reverse complement strand
AACTAACGACATACAAGATGGACAGTACAAATTCTCTGGGGTTGCCTTTCGAACACGCTCAAGGGAGATGGCACTGAGCTCCACTGCCCGCACAAAAAGTTGGATGGGGTACCGCGCAACGAAGGACGCACAAACGCAGTTTGGTTAGAGATCATGACACGCCAGGCGTAGCCGTTCGGGTCGGTCCGGCTTGTGAGGTCCCCCGGGGTGCGCGGTATCTCCGCAGGCAAGAGTGGGTGGCCAGGAACACAAAGGCGGCATCGGCGAGGAGCAGCGAAATGCTCACGGGGGTAACATTGGCGGCGCTGGGGGAGCTAGTGGCGCGGCCGAGCGGATCTTCGCTGCTGGTCTTAAGCCTTCGATGGCTGGGCACATCTCTGAGATTTGGCGTCGGCGAAATTCGGGCGGCGACATTATTTGGCTAACCTGTACTCGTGAGCGAGACAGTACAACCCATGGCCAAAGTCCTCACGGTCTCGGACGGCGTTATAGCTGGCACTCGATCAGATCGGTCTGGTCTGGCTCTGGTTGACCTCCTGAGGGAGTTCAATTTCGCTGTCGTCGAACATGCGGTAAGCCCCGATGGGATCGAGCCGGTCGCCAACTCGCTTCGAGATCTTTGCGCTGGCTTTGCTGGCGTCGTCGTCACCACCGGCGGAACCGGCTTTACAGCGCGCGACCTTACCCCCGAGGCCACCAAGTTGGTGATCGAGCGCGAAGCCCCTGGCTTTGCCCAGTACATGCGCGCAGTCAACCCGCTAGGCATGCTCTCGCGGGGCGTAGCGGGAATTCTCGGCCAGGCTCTGATACTAAACACGCCCGGGTCTCCCAGCGGAGCTACCGAGATGCTCGCCGCGGTTATCGAGCACGTGCCACATGCGATTGCGCTGCTAAGCGATCCCGCGTCTGTGCACCCAACCCCCAAGAATCACTAGCCATGTCCAATATCGCGGCAAGTAACGAAGAGATGATGGATCTCGCCCGCAAAATAGCCGCCAATTCGCGGCATAGCGCGCGACCGAATCCCTGGGTGGGCGCCGTCGTACTAACTCCAACGGGCGAGGTGGCCACCGGAGCGACAGATGTGCCGGGTAAAGGACACGCCGAGGCGATCGCGCTTGGCAAGCTGGGGGATCGAGCTAAAGGCGCCACGATGTGGGTTACTCTGGAGCCATGCGCTCACTGGGGGCGCACTCCCCCTTGCACTGAGCGCATCATCGCTGCCGGGATCGAGCGGGTAGTTATCAGCGTCGGCGACCCCGACATCAAGGTGAACGGCCTCGGAATCAAAGCTCTGCGCGACTCGGGTATCGAGGTTCTTTGTGGCGTCGGGGCGCGTGACACCATCGAGGAGCTGCTGCCGTATCTAGTCTCGCGAAGTTTCGCGCGCCCATTCGTCACCCTTAAGTTGGCGATGACCCTCGATGGCTTTATCGCCGCCCCAGACCACAGCTCAAAATGGATTACCGGCCCCCTCGCCAGGGAGCGCGTCCAAGAGATCCGCGCAGACCACGACGCCATAGTCGTGGGAGCGGGAACCATTCGCTACGACAACCCGCGGCTTGATGTCCGCCTCTCCGACCGCACAAGGTCTCCCATCTCGCCGCGGCGCATCGTGCTCGGATCGATCGATCAAGGTGCCGCGGTGCTCCCCGCCGACGCCTGGGCGGGAGCGATTACAGAACTCCTTGGGAAACTGAGAGCTCAAGGCGTCATCTCGGTGATGGTTGAAGGCGGCGCCACGGTTGCGCACTCGTTCTTGTGGGAGTCCCTGGTAGACCAGTTCCATCTCTTCATTGCGCCCAAGCTCCTCGGCGGAAGCCAAGGGGTTCGCCTCTTCGAAGGCATGGGAGCCGCTTCAATCGCCGAAGCCATCGACATGAAGCTATCCGCTTCACGAACTCACGGCCAAGACACCGAGTTGGTTCTAGTTTCGTCCCGGTTGGCCAAACTCAAGGAATCGCTAGTCGACCGGAATGCTTAACGCACCGGAGCTCTCAGCCTTTGACGATCTGGTCGAGAACCGAGCGCATCTCAAGGGCGGCAAGGGCAGCGTCAAAGCCTTTGTTGCCCGCCTTGGTGCCGGCGCGCTCCAGTGCCTGCTCAATGGTGTCGGTAGTGAGAACCCCCATGATGACCGGAGTGCCGGTATCGAGAGACGTCGTTAGGATTCCCGAGGCCATGTTCGAGACAACCACGTCATAGTGGCTGGTCGAGCCACGAATCACCGCACCTAGGCAAATTACCGCGCTATAGCGACCGGTCGAGATCGACGCTTTCGCCGCAAGCGGAAGCTCAGCCGCTCCAGGAACCCATGCGAGGTCGATATCGTCGCCCTCGATGCCGTGACGAATCAGGCAATCACGTGCTCCTGCAACCAAGGATTCCACTACCAGCTGGTTGAAGCGCGATGCGACAATCAGCACTTGACCAGCAAACGGGGCGTAGCTGCCCGAAAAAGTTTTCGCCATGTCTATCAACAATACTCCACCCCCAGCTAACCCGGGTGCGGCCTCGACAACCTAGCGCAAAGAGGACGCTACGACCGTTCAGACGCCTTCGATTATGTGCCCGAGACGGGACTTTTTCGTGCGCAGGTATTCGATGTTGTTGGGATTAGGAGAGGTCGTCAAGGCAACGCGTTCCACGATGTCGAGTCCGAATCCCGCCAGACCGCCGTACTTTGCGGGATTGTTGGTAAGGAGGCGCATCTTGGAGACCCCAAGGTCCACCAGTATTTGCGCTCCGATGCCGTACTCGCGTGAATCCACCGGCAAGCCAAGATGGAGGTTGGCATCGACGGTATCGAAGCCCTTTTCCTGCAACGAATAGGCGCGAAGCTTGTGGGCGATGCC
>JAJYGZ010000283.1 GCA_021790495.1 Actinomycetes bacterium | reverse complement strand
AACTACCGAAGCCACGATCAAGTTGTGGGTAAACGGAGAGCGTCACATCGCGACTGGCGAGGGCAATGGCCCGGTTAACGCCCTTGATGCTGCGCTGCGCAAAGCACTGGCGCCGCTGTATGACCGGCTGGCGCTGATGCGTCTTACCGACTTCAAGGTTCGCGTTCTGGATTCGGCGAGCGGGTCGGGCGCCAAAGTGAGAGTTTTGATTGACTCGGCAGATACCGAGGGCTCGTGGTCGACGATTGGTGTCTCGCCTAACATTATCGAGGCTTCCTGGAAAGCCCTGCAGGACTCTATCGTGGTGGGACTATTGCGAAGTTCCGGAATCTCGGCCGTCTAACAGTCCTCAAAGGGCGCGGGGCCGAGGGTCCCGCGCCGAGATTTTGGGTACCAAGTTGCACTGTTGCTAGCCTTATGTATCTCAGCATCTTTAGAGAGGTCGATGTGACACAGCCAGATTATGTTCCAGTAGCGGTTGGATCGCGACTTCGTGAGACCGATGAGCTCGCTACGCCTCAGAGTTGGATAAAGGATCGGCCCGCAGAACTGAGTGCAATGACTGGGTCTGCGGTAGAGCAGGGGAAATTCCTTGGTACCCCTGGACCTGACAGCGGCTATGCCCTTAAACTTGCGCGCCTTGCTATTGAGAAGATCATCCTGGATCATACCGAACACATTGCGGATGTTGTGGCGGTAATTTCATCGGTGGCGATCAAGCGTGCTGCTCTGTATTCTCGAGCCCCGGTCATTCACGATGTCAACTTTGCGATGCGACTTTTCGGCTACCTCGGCGACATCTCTTCGGATCTCAAGGGCGTGCGACATTCTCTGGTAGGCGGAGCCGCGCACGACTACTTTAAGGTGCGCCGCATTACTGAGATGATCCCGGTCAGTGTTCTTGAGCTGGATCTTGGTGTGGTTGATTCTGGCGTTTGGCTGGGCAGGATTAACCAGTAAGCGTTATTTTCGATGGATCGAAATGGGCGAATACGCTCTTGTACGGGTCGAGGCTTTAGGCGATTCCGTAGTTTTCGCAGAGTAGCCTAATTCAGCGTGAACCCTGATTGTTCTGATCTGTCGGTGGTTTCGGCGGTGGATCTCAAGGAGAGTATGAGTCAAGGCGTCTTGTCGAGCGGCGAGCTTATTTCCGCGAGTTTGACTCGAATGGACGCACTGGATCGCGGAAAGCGCGGCCTTCATGCGGTACTGGATCGAATTTCTGATCCGTCCGAGTTGGGACCGCTACGGCCGGGAACTTCTCTGGGCGGAATTCCTGTGTTGGTAAAGGACAATATCGATACCGCTAGATTTGCTACCACTGCAGGATCTCTTGCGCTGGGCGGATCCCATCCATCGGCCGACGCCGCCATTATTTCGGCACTTGATGCCCTTGGAGCTTGCGTGATTGGCAAGACCAATTTGTCAGAGTGGGCAAATATGCGCGGTATCCAATCGTCGAGCGGTTGGTCCGCTGTAGGAGGGCAGTGCCGCAATCCCTACGCGCTTGACCGCAGCCCGGGCGGATCTAGCTCTGGCTCAGCCGTCGCCGTCGCCGCTGGTTATGTTCCAATTTCGATCGGAACTGAGACGGATGGCTCGATTCTCTGTCCCGCTGCGCTGAACGGCATCGTCGGCTTCAAACCGACCCTCGGACTTATACCAACGACAGGGGTTGTTCCCGTCGCGGCATCTCAAGACACGGTGGGAGTTTTCGCTCGCAATACAGCCGACATCGAGATGGTGACGAGCGCGATTTTTGCCCATTTTGGACGCCAAAGGTTCTTCGGGGGAGATTTCCACCGACGCTATCTCGAAGAGAGAGGGCGAGGAACTCGTTTTCGCCTCGGCATTCCACGGCAGGGCTTTTTCGGCTACAGTGCCAAGGCGGACGCGTTGTTCGAAGCAGCGATCGCAGAGGTTCGCAGCGCAGGCGTGGATGTCGTAGATTCGATCGACGAAGTCACCGACTCCGACTTTGCCCTAAGTGAGGCCGACGAGCTCACGGTTCTTCACTGGGAGATGTATCGCGACCTCGGCGGCTACCTCGCTGCGCGCGACGTCGAAGGTGCATGTTCACTTGAGGCGGTGATGGAGTTCAACCGCACCCACGCCAAGGAGGAGTTGGCGTTTTTTGGCCAGGAGCACTTTGAGGCTGCGATTCGAATATCGGGGGAGATGGAGAAATCGTATCACCTCGCGCGCGCCGCCAACCTTCAGCGCGCGGAGAATGCGATCATGAAGTCGATCACTCTGGGCAGCGTCGACTTCTTGTGCGTTCCGACCATGCCGCCCGCCTGGCTGATAGATCACATTAATGGCGATTCGCTGGCTGGTGCTGGCTATTCGGTAGCCGCGGTGGCGGGTTCGGCTTCCATCAGCATTCCAATCGGCTTTGCTGGCGGGCTTCCCGTGGGGATGACGATTTTCGGGGCCCCGTACGCGGACGCCGGCCTCTTGAGCGCGGCGTCGCAGATTGAAGCAGTGTTGGCACAAACGATGCGACCGTCGTTTTTGGATTCCGCCCTGGATTGATGAGTGCTTCGCGAGACTGCTCAGTTCGAAACCGACTGGTCTCGTACTTGCTCGGATCCGCTAATTGACCCTGGATAAATTTGTCAGGCGGGTGATTCCATGTGCCCGAAGTCGGCGGGTCCGGTTAGAATCTTCATTCGCTGCGCTCGTAGCTCAATGGATAGAGCATCTGACTACGGATCAGAAGGTTGGGGGTTCGACTCCCTCCGAGCGCACCAGGCTAAACCACATCGGTAGCCTGCGCAAGCCAAGCGCCGAGAAGGCAACATCGTGTTCGACCGCAACTTGAGGCCTAGCCTACGGAAAACTAGACCAGGCATAATACCTGCGGAGCCACTTGACCGTAGTGCGAATCAAGAACCAAGAGATTGCACGGCAGAACTAACGCTGTTAGCACCGGCATGGTCCTGGGCCACGGGCTGGTTATAACGAGGTTTATCCATCAATGAAGCTGTGCCTGGGAAGAATCCAGGCACAGCTTCCTATCTTTGTGAACCTGATTTAGGCTGCCGAAGTAACGCCGATTCCGGACATTCCGACCACCGGAGCGTTCAGCGTCTTGCTACCCATCGATCCGTAGAAGCTCGCATCGCCGAAGGTAAAAACGACTCCATCTCCGTCGACGACGGATCATTCAAAAACGCC
>JAJYGZ010000185.1 GCA_021790495.1 Actinomycetes bacterium | reverse complement strand
GAAGATGGGACATGCGGGCGCGATAATCTCGGGATCCCACGGCACTGCCCAAGCCAAGATGGACGCGCTCAAAGCTGCTGGCGTGATAGTCGCGGCCAATCCGACCGCGGCGGGCGAGGAGATGGTCGCGATCGTACGCAAGATGGCGGCGCGCACCTGACGAGGATCGCTTGCCAAGCGCTTTGCAAGCTTTCTCCCAGAGGCTTTTGCAATAGTTAATTGGGCCAAAGTGACCAGTTCGCACCAATGTGGTCGAGATCGCCTCTACGCTGGATGCGTGAAAATCGCGGTACTAGCCTCTGGCAGCGGTACCATTCTCGACGCAATGGTCAAAGAAGGAATTGAGATTTCGCTCGTGCTGGTGGACCGGCCCTGTGGAGCGGAGGATCTTGCTATCGGACACCAGATACCTCTTTCGAGGTGTTATCGTACCGACTTTTCGGACGGTTTCGACAGGGTGGGATACAGCGCCAGGGTCGCAAAAGAATTGATGGAAAGCGGGATCGAGCTCATAGCCATGGCTGGCTACGGGACGGTACTGGAGTCTCCCATCCACGAGGCATTCCCCGGCCGGATCCTCAATACCCACCCGTCCTTGCTTCCTGCATTCGCAGGATGGCACGCCGTTCGCGAAGCGCTGGCCTTTGGCGTGCGGGTTACCGGATGCACTGTGCACCTGGCGACTTTGGCCGTCGATGCTGGACCGATTTTGGCCCAAGAGGCGGTGAAAGTTGAGATCGACGACACGGAGGAGTCTTTGCACGAGAGGATCAAGCGCGTAGAGCGAGTTCTTTATCCGGCTACCCTTTGGCAGTTCTCCCAGTTTTTGGCTGGCGGAGCCAGGGGGAATTTCTTTGACTTTCAACGACGGTTGCTTGCCCGCGACGTTGCGCCGCCCGCAAGCCAATCCGACATTAGGAGTGAATCATGAGAGCGTTACTTTCGGTGTATGACAAGAACGGGATCGAGGACTTCGCCCGCGCTTTGGCCGATCTCGGCTATGAGTTGGTGGCGAGCGGCGGGACTTCGGCGACGCTTGACGCCGCCGGGATAGCCCATTTCAAGGTCGAAGACGTTACCGGATTCGCCGAGATGTTAGATGGCCGAGTCAAGACGCTTCATCCGAATCTTCACGCGGGAATTTTGGCAGACCGCTCCAAGGCGGCCCACATGGAAGATTTGCAAAGACTGCAGATCGATCCTATTGACGTTGTTGTCTGCAACCTTTATCCCTTCGCTGCGACGCCGTCCATCGAGATGATCGACGTCGGAGGGCCGTCCATGATCAGGGGTGCAGCCAAGAATCACCAGAGCGTTACTGTGATCGTCGACAACTCTGACTTCGCCCGGGTGCTTGATGCCTTGGCAAGTTCTGGCGGAGTACCGCTTGAGCTTCGAAGGGAACTCGCTGCCCGGGCCTTTGACCATTTGTCCAAATATGATCGACTGATTGCCGACTGGCTGGGTACGAGTAGCCAAGGCGAAGTCCTTCCCGAGGTCCTCGAGCTCTCGCTTCGTCGAGACAAGGTGCTGCGCTATGGCGAGAATCCCCATCAGATGGGCGGGCTCTATTTTCAAGCAGGCGAGTCGAGCTGGCTGCAAAGTATGAAGCTCCTCTCGGGGTTGGAACTTTCGTACTTAAATCTTTTTGACGCCGACGCCGCGTGGCGCCTGGTGCACGAGTTGTCGCCCGATCGGCCCGCTGCGGTGATCATCAAGCACGCCAATCCATGCGGAGCCTCGATCAGCAATCTGTCGGTTGCCGAGGCTTACAAACTCGCTTTTGAGTCGGACCCGATATCGGCCTTCGGCGGTATAGTCGCGCTAAATCGCGTAGTGGATGCGGAGCTGGCGGCCGAACTCGCGGCTAATCCCAAGGCCGACGTTGTTATTGCCCCGGGCTTTGCCGAGGGAGTGGCAGAACGATTGGCTGGCGCTCGCAAGAGTACGAGGTTGATCGCCGCTGCTGCGCCCGAAGGCGTCTCTCGCTCGATACGGAGTATCGGGCACTCTTATCTGGTTCAGGAGAGCGACACCTTTCGCGTTCCGGAATCGGAGTGGAAAGTGGTGACGCGAGCTGGAGTCGACGACTCGCAGATGCGTGACCTGCGAGTGGCTTGGACAGTATGCGCGCGGACCTCGTCAAACGCGATTGTGATCGCTCGGGACGAAATGGCGGTAGGGATCGGCGCCGGACAGCAGAACCGGCTCGATTCGTCCCGTATCGCGATTTCCAAAGCGGGAACCCGGGTCAAAGGTGCGGTCGCCGCATCGGATGCGTTTTTCCCATTCCCGGACGGCCTGCTGGCTTTAGCCGACGCGGGAGTAGCGGCCGTGATCTCGCCAGGCGGATCGATTCGCGACGCCGAGGTTATTGACGCCGCGAACCAGGCTGGCATAGCGATGGTCTTTACGGGCGAACGCCACTTCAGGCACTAAAGAGCAAAGGAACCAGGAATAATTATGAGTGCTCGCATCCTCGACGGCAATGCCGTCGCTGCGGCGGTCAAAGAGAAGGTAAGCGCAAGGGTGATGGCTCTTGCCAATCGAGGCGCCTCGGTGGGCCTGGGTACGATCCTTGTCGGCGATGACCCGTCCAGCGGCCGATATGTTGCGATGAAGCATAAGGATTGCGCTGAAGTCGGGATCGTCTCGCACCACCGCGAGCTAGGCGCCGAAACATCGATGCACGAGTTGCTCGAATGCATTGACGAACTGAATGAATCCGTTGACATTGATTCGATCCTTCTTCAGCTTCCGCTTCCGCCACATCTGTCGCAGCTAGATGCCCTTCTGGCTATCTCGCCAGCCAAGGATGTCGATGGTCTCCATCCAGCCAACTTGGGTCGCCTGGTTATGTCGGAGCCGGGTCCCCTTCCTTGCACTCCCGCTGGCATTGTCGAGCTATTGCGTTTCTATGACATCCAGGTCGCCCACCGTAAAGTTGTGGTCGTTGGCCGAGGGTTGACCGTCGGGAGGCCGCTTGCGCTTCTGCTCTCGTCTAAGTTTCCCGGCTGCAATGCGACAGTGATCATTGCGCATACCGGCTCGACCGATCTTGGCGAAATTACTCGGCAAGGCGATATCGTCATATCAGCCGTGGGCGTGGCGAACCTCATTACAGCGGAAATGATCAAGCCCGGTGCCGTAGTCGTCGCTGCTGGCACGCCAGTTGTCAACGGCAAGC
>JAJYGZ010000202.1 GCA_021790495.1 Actinomycetes bacterium | reverse complement strand
CTCTATTTCATCGAAGAGTACCACTTTGATGCGCTCCGAGTGGACGCGGTTGCATCGATGCTCTACCTTGACTATTCGCGGCCCGACTTCATCCCGAATCGTTTCGGAGGCCGTGAAGATTTAGAAGCGATATCGTTTCTGCGCCAGCTAAACGAGATGGTGCACCAGCTCGGAGCCTCAACAATAGCCGAGGAGTCCACCGCTTTTCCCATGGTGGCCAGGCCAACCTACGACGGTGGCTTGGGTTTCGGGTTTAAATGGAATATGGGCTGGATGCACGATACTCTCTCGTACCTTTCCCGTGATCCTATGTACCGGGGACATCACCACGACGAGATCACCTTTGGGCTCCATTACGCCTTCTCGGAGAACTTCGTGCTGCCGCTGTCGCACGACGAGAGCGTGCATGGCAAAGGATCGATCTACACCAAGATGGCGGGCGACCACCGCACCAAGCTTGACACGATCCGCGCCCTATACGCCTGGATGTGGGCGCATCCCGGCAAGAAGATGATATTTATGGGCGATGAGTTTGCCCAGCAGTCCGAGTGGCAACACGATCAATCTCTTGACTGGCACCTTCTGAACGACGAGGGACACGCCGGAGTCAAGAGATTGGTAACAGATCTCAACAAGCTCTATCTCAGCATGGGTGAACTCTACAACGCCGATTTGGATCCGCGGGGGTTTAGCTGGATTCGGGGCCACGACAAAGAGAAGAACCTCTTCATTACGTTAAGAAGATTTCCCGAGGAGCAATCGGGCGTGCTGGTATGCGTGGCGAACTTCTCGGGCTTGCGCTACTGGGACGTGCCAGTAGGAGTTCCCGAGGCCGGGGTGTATAAGGAGATCCTAAATAGCGACGCCCTGGAATACGGGGGAAGCGGCGAGGGCAATCTTGGCAAGCGAGAATCCGAAGCATTTGGGTGCGACGGATTCGCGAATCGCATCAACGTCACCATCGCGGCAAATTCGGTGGTGTGGTTTTACAAATAGAGCTGCGGCTAGTTGGCTGGTCGGAGGTATACGCATGTGCCTAATGACCATAAACGAAGTGATAACGTAGATCTATGAAGGTTGCAAAGGAATTCAAGGACTTTGTCCTTCGTGGCAATGTCGTTGACCTCGCCGTTGGCATTGTCATCGGCGCAGCATTCGGTGCGGTCGTCACCGCACTGGTAAAGGATGTCATCACGCCACTGGTGGGACTTGCGGGCAAGTTCAATTTCAGCTCGCTAAAGTTCACCGCCAACAATAGCGTCTTTTTGTTCGGAGACTTTCTTAATGCGCTGGTCAGCTTCGTTATTCTTGCCTTTGTCATCTTCTTTTTCGTGGTCAAGCCGGTCAATACTCTCGTGGCCCGTACCAAACGGCCGGCAGTTGACGCCCCGACCCCGACCAAAACCTGCGGATATTGCTACAGCGAGGTCAATATTGCCGCGACACGTTGCCCGTTCTGCACTTCGATACTCGTAACCGAGGCGTGATCCACTTCGCGCATCGCGATTAATTTTCGACGTGCTAAATGCAAAGGCGCTGTAGCTGTCGCGCAATTATGCTAGTCGTGAGCTGCCCGGGTGGCGGAATGGTAGACGCAGGGGGCTTAAACCCCCCGGACTCGAGAGGGTCATGCGGGTTCGAGTCCCGCCCCGGGTACGCCTTTGACGTGCTTATCTCCTGCACGACAAGGCAATATCGGGCCTTTTTAGGGGAATTTAAGGTCGGGTCGCACTTGGATCTTGTCGAGATGCTGGAGCACGAGATGCGGCCGTGGCCGGTGCCACATTGGGGCGTCTCAATAATCAACTACGCCGGCAACCAACTCGGCGACGGTTTGGTGATCGGCGAGTCCGAGTACTCCTTTGCCCTGGCATCGGTCTCAAAGCCCATTTCCGCCCTTGCGGCGCTCGTGGCGTATGAAGAGGGGCTATTTCTTCTAGACGACTTGGTTGACCCGCTGCAGGTGAGCTGGCGGGAGCTGCTAAGCCACGCTAGCGGGCTCGCCTACGACAGCCACGGCGCGGTGGCGGAGTCGGATCTGGAGTCATTGTTCGGCTCGGATGGTCCCGCGAGGGAGCGATACTTCTCCCGCAGCCCCAGAAGGCGCCGCATCTATTCGAACCTGGGCTTCGAATGCATGGCCTATGCGCTTGCGCGCGAAGCCGGCATCCCCTTCGCGCGCTACGTTCAGGAGGCGATCTTTGATCCCCTGGGCATGCGGTCGAGCTCCATGGGAGGAGACGTCTTTGCGACGGCCGGACCGAGTGGAGCCGCTGCGGGAGTGGTGTCGACCGTGGCGGATATGTCCAAGTTCATGCAGGAACTCGTATCGCCGAGGCTGGTGAGCGACGCTACCCTTGGCGAAGCTTCGAGGTGTCAGCTGGGCGAACTCGCCGGGCTTTTGCCAGGTTATGGCGGCCAGGTCAATAACGCCTGGGGGCTTGGCTTCGAGATTCGAGACTCGAAAGCTCCGCACTGGAGCGGAGCCTTGAATTCGACGGCGACATTTGGCCATTTCGGCCAAAGCGGGACTTTCATATGGAACGACCCGGTTGCCCAAATCGCCCTGTGCTTCTTGGGCAACCGCCCGTTCGACGAATTCGCAAAGTCAGCTTGGCCCAGTCTTTCCGATCTGGTTATAAGTCACTTCGAGGCTTAGCCGACGTAGCTTCGGGCTCCAGCGGCGTTCATTCCGCCAGCGAGATTCGCAACGTTGCGATAACCCATGGCTACCAGAGTTTGTGCCGCCTGGGTTGAGCGCGCGCCCGACTGGCAGATCACCGCGATCTTGGCACTGAGCGGAAAGCTCGAGATTCGACGAGGCAATTCACTGAGAGGAATGTTGGACGAATCCGGCAAGGCGCCACTGGACAACTCTCGCGGTTCGCGAACGTCGATTATGGTATAGCCGTCTGCAACGAGTTCTGCTGCGCGATGCGCGGGGTGGTCTAGGAAACTCACGTTACCTCCTGGTGCTCTACTTGTTGTGGTCCAGTATACCACCGGGGGTATAAAGTACGTACATTAGTCATGGGATTCCGTAGCTGGGTGGGAACCGAGGCTAGCCCCTCGGGTGTGCTTTGGGCAGCGTGGCGATGATCGCCGCCGAAATTATGAACGATGCCGAGATGGCGAAGAACGCCAGTCGAAATCCGTAGTGGTCAATCATTGCCCCGATGACAATCAGCCA
>JAJYGZ010000049.1 GCA_021790495.1 Actinomycetes bacterium | reverse complement strand
AGATGACACCTAACACCACGCCAATTGCCATCGAGGCGGCCGTGAGCTCCAGGGTTGTGACGACGCCGTGAATTATCTGGCGGGAGAGAAAATACTGGCCCTGCAAAGCCCAGTTGAAGCGCGTATTGGTGATGGTGGTGTGGGCCGCCATTGCGATAACCACCGCGATCGCCACCATCGAAGCCCATCTGCCGGGATGACGCACCGGTATGGCCCGAATTGCTTCGGGCCATTCTCCGGGCGGGTTATCGGCCATTTTCATCGGCGTGACGCAGGTTAACTTGTCGCACCATTAATGACCGGATTCGATATGGCTCCGGACTGCACTCCCCATTTGGTCAAGATCGAGTTGTAGGTACCATTCGACATCAATACTTTGACGGCGGCGAGAATGGCGTTCTTGAAGGTGCCATCTCCCTTGGGTACTGCGATTCCATACGGGGCGTTCCCGTAAGATTGGCCAAGCAGTTGCAGTTTGGAGCCAGATTGGGATACCGCATAGCCGGTTACCGGAGAATCGGCGAGCATCGCGTCATCCTTGCCGCTTATCACAGCGGTCGTGGCATCGGATTGCAGCTGGTACTGGTCGATGGTGATGGCCGCCTTGCCGGCTTTGGTGCACGCTTGGGAACGAGCCTGGACGTCGGGAACTTCAACCGTTCCGGTCTGCACCGCGACCTTGAAGCCGCATGCATCGCTGATTGAGATGTTCTTGGGATTGCCGGTCGGCACTGCCCAAGTGGTGCCAGCGGTGAAGTAGGTGACGAAGTCGACTACCTTCTCGCGGGCTTTGTTGTCGGTGAAGGAGGAGATCCCCAGTTGGTACTTGCCAGCTTGCAGCGCCGGAATGATCGAATCGAACGGTGCGTTGATGAACTTGGCGGAGAGGCCCAGCTCCTTCATAATCGCATTTCCAAGGTCGACATCCATGCCTACTACCGTGGTGCCATCGGTGCCAATGAATTCATTGGGAGCGTAAGACGCGTCGGAGGCGATCTGAATGGTGCCCAGGGATTTGATCGATGCCGGCACCAGAGAGGCGGGCGTTGAGCCCGACGAGGTAGCGGGCGCAGTCGTGGTCGTCGAAGAGGTGGATGATCCGCAGGCGGAGAGCACGACGGCTCCAGCTAGGAGCACGCCTCCCAGCCCCGTGACGCTTTTGCGGGAGCGGCTCCAGCTCGCGACTGAATTCAAGATTGACAACGACGACCTCCGTGCATTTGTATGGCAAAATGCAAATCCTATTAGATCTTGTCGCCAGTATGCACCGATGTATAAAATCCTTTGCCGCTTCATAACATCTCGAAGCTACAACTTAACGTCGAGATTTTGTGAAATTACACGGGTCTGCCCAGCCGGCTAAAAATCATGGCTCCGCCGGGGCCAATATGGAGTCCACTTGGTGCGCGAAAGCGAAATCGCCCGGGGCCGAGAACGCCGCAGGGCGCCACTGGGGATAAATTCATCGGCAGGTCATGAGCTGCTCTCGGGGTCATCTTCGCTAAGGATGCGATAGACGCTCTTGCGCGCGTCGGACAAGAGTTTTAGCGCCCGACGCAGCTGATCCTCGGTTCCGGCTTGCCCTACCTGCATGACGGCAATCCCAAGTTGGCCAATTTCGCGGCGCAGTTCAAAGAACGCGCTCCGTGGGTCTCCCGCGATCTCTTCCCAGGGGGGTGTAGAACGAGCGTTGGCTGCTAGAAAGGCGCTGCCGGATTCGCTTAGTGAATAGACCTTCTTGCCCTCAACGATCTGGACCGTCACGAGCCCCTCGTCTTCCATCGCTTGCAACGTTGGATATACGGAGCCAGGACTGGGCTGCCACATCCCGTTGCTCCTAGTCCCAAGGTCTTGGATGATCTGATAGCCGTGTCTTGGCTCTTCGGCCAAGAGAGTGACGATCGCCAGCTTGACGTCTCCGCGGCCAGCCTTTGGACCGCGACCGAATCTCGGTCCAAAGCCGGGCCCGAATCCACCCGGGCCGAATCCGCCTGGCCCAAAACCGGGACCGAATCCCCCGCCGTGCATTGCGCGGCCGCTCCGGCGGTGGACGCCTCTGGGTCCCCCGCCGCCGCCGCACTGACCGGTGTCCCGACCCAGGTTCGACTCATGGTTGTCTGGTTGATATCCCCGCATGTTATCTCCTTTCCTTCACCTTAGCGTTATTACTGTAACACTAACGATATATCGCGATATAAAAGGAAACTCCGCGAGTCAGGAGAATATTCCCGGGCCTTTCCCGCCGTAAAGTTCCGTCCGCAAAAATTGTCTCGTAGCTGCGCGTGTTGCTGCGCGCGTTACAGAGACCTTCTTTGGCGACCCCTTGCCGAGAGGCCGAGCTCGCCGGCGCACCGGAGATTCGGGGGAAACTTCTCAGCCGACTTGAGGGATGGCGAGAACGCCGCGACGAGTCCAATGCTGCCCACCGTCGCTGGTTTCAAAGGCGCGAGGGATGCCAGCCAAGGTTGAAATGGCGATGCCGTTGGATTGGCTAGAGAATCCAATTGACTCGATAGCGCCTTGGATCTCTCCCATTTGCGCGGGAGGCGACCAAGTCCCTGTTCGGGCCGAGAGAGTGCTTAGGGTAGGAGCGACTCCGAGCACGCTGCTGACGAGAAAGATATCGCCCTGGGGGTCGCTGCCAATTATCGGCGGTGCTGGCGTTACAACGGGAGTCGAGGCGCCGGCCGAGGTCTCCACTATCGTTCTGTAGCCTCTCGCGACGCGATCAACTAGTGCGAATTGGTAGGTGAAGGGTCCGAATCCTATCGGGACATACGCGGCCAAGATCCCTTTCCCGCCAGCCGGCAGCCCAATCACAAGGGTGTTCCAAGTTACACCTGCATCCTGGGTGACGACGATTCCGCGCACACGGCCAGCTATTTCTCGGGCACCAAGTAACGCGACCCCGTCCTGGGGAGCTTGGGATGCGAATCCTATCGCTGTGGCTGCGGGCGGACCCGGGGTTCGAGCATCGGCATAGCGTAGCGCGAAGCCTGAAGTGGCCGAATCTGCCGTTGTAATTTGAATCCCGCCGCTGCGCTGGCGCAGCGCGAAGAGGTTCTCGCCGGAAAACCCAAGGCTCTGGCGTGCCGGCACGAGCGGCCCGCCCAAAAAGTGCACGCTGGCGCCGGAGTTCCTAAAGCTAAACACCACCGAATCGGTCTGTCCCTGATAGGCGAAGAAGCCGACTGCCT
>JAJYGZ010000207.1 GCA_021790495.1 Actinomycetes bacterium | reverse complement strand
GTTCTTTGTTAACGTCCCCATCGGGCTATTGGCAATCTTCCTCGGACTAAAGATTCTGCCCAAGTCCGCTGGTACCCCCACTAAGGTCGCACCCGACTATCTCGGGGTAGCGACCATAACAATTGCCATCTCGGCGCTGGTGTTGGGCATCTCGCAAGGACCGCAGTGGCACTGGCTCTCCTGGCCGGAGGCAGGTTGCGCGGCACTAACAATCGGAGCGGGAATGCTCTTTTACCGCCGTGCAAGCACTTATGCCGAACCGGTGCTGGACCTCAAGCTCTTTGGGGCGCGCACCTTCCGCTACGCAAACCTAGCCACCTTGCTGTACGCAATGGGGTTTTTTGCAATGTTGCTGGGAAATATTCTTTTTCTCACCAGCGTGTGGCACTATACGATATTGCGCGCAGGTCTCGCCATAACTCCAGGGCCCATCGTGGTGGCCTCGATATCTTGGGCATCTGGCCGCCTGGCCGCACGATGGGGATTTCGTATCGTGCTAGTGATCGGATCGATTGTCCTGGCTTCGGGTCTCCTGTGGTACGCGACCATGCTTGGACCTCGGCCCGAATTTCTCACCCGTTGGCTACCAGGTGCAATAATTGCCGGGGTTGGCATAGGCATGACATTTCCGGTGCTCTCTGCAGCCGCCGTATCGAGCCTAAAGAGCGACCGCTTCGCGGTCGGCAGCGCCGTAAACCAGACTGCGCGCCAGATCGGCGGGGCCATTGGCATCGCGGCACTCGTAGTTATCCTCGGTAACGCAAAGCCGCACGCCAGCGCGCTCACCAACTTTCGCCACCTCTGGTTCTTCACCGCTTTGGCGATAGTGGCATCGGGAACTGCATCCTTGGCCGTAAAGGAGATCGCCGCGGCAAGAACCGAACCCGTCGTGCACTCTCGCTCTTAAAGGGAGGAATACCTCGCCGTACTTAGCCGTGCCAAGATTACGGCAAAACAATCGTCAGCCGGAACCGCGCGCCTCGAGCCACTCGGCGCGTGTCATCGCCCACGTCCACTCGACTCCCGACTCTCCAGGGGCCGCTATCTCCTTGGTCGCTTCGTTCACAAATACCATGCCTGCCCGTTGCGCGACTCGCGAACTTGCAATATTGGCACGATCGTGATGGATCTCGACTCTGGTGATGAAAGGGAGCGAAAACGCGAGGTCGGTAAGAAGCGACGCAGCGCGGGTAGCATAACCCATTCCGGTATATTTTGCACCGATCCAGTAACCGATCTCGAGGATCTGGGGTCCACGCCGCCTGTGAAGGCCTGCACCTCCGACCGGTTGACCCCCAACGAATACTCCAACGATAAGATCCCCGGCCTCGCGCCGCTCCTTTTCCCAGCCGCGAATCATTTCGGTCCGCGAAAGCAGCGAAACTGGCTCCACCTCTATCCAGGGCATCCAGGGGCGTAAATGCTCTAGGTTCTCCCCCACCAGGCGCGAGAGTGCATACGCGTCGCGAATGCGCCACCGCCGCAACACGAGGGAGACGTCTGAAATTCGACCAGGAATTACGGCACTCGTTGTCAAAGAGCGATTTTGTCGGGTCATCACGAGGACCAGGATGCTAGATAATCGCCGACAATGAGTCCGAAGACGATGACATGGATGAGATTAGATGGAACTAATCGTCGAGGCCAGTGAATTTGGCTAGCTCTTCTGCCATAATCCAGCCAAAAGCAATCAAGGTATCGTTCTTTTCCGACGACAGCGGGGTGAAAAAGTCGCCAAAAGCAGCATAGGCCTCGGAGCGAACATGAGGGGTATAAGCCGAATACCCAGTCGTCTCTCCGATGCCAGAAAATACGAAAGTGCGATCGTCAACACGATTTTCGCTGCCGTAACGCCGAGCAAGCCGCCGAGCCCAAGCCCTCTCTTCGCCCGACGGCTTGTGTCCGGGCTGAGGAATGATGTCGACAAGCTCCTCGAATATCTCGAAAGCACCGACGTCAATCAGCTTCGACCCGACCAAAACGTCCTCGTCCGGAAAGGCCAGTAGCGCCTTGCGGAATTGACCCTCTCGCAGCGAGTAGAGCACGTCCCGAGCGCTTGGAGACTTCTCCACAAGGAGAACTCCTATGATCACTGCTGGCGTCCCGCCAATGCGCTCAAGGGTGTAGAACGAAAAACCGGTCAACTTGCCGTCGTTCTTTACGTCGGTTACTAGAACCCACTCTTCACGCGCTTTTGACAAATATCCGATGTCAAATTGAGCTTCGCAAAGTTCAGCCAGGTCAGCCATCGCAGACAGCTCGGCATCGCTTAAAACAGCGCAATCGCGGGTAGTGATCTCAACAGACATAAGCCCCACAGTCTCCTTGAACCAAGACCAGAGATTTTCCCTAAGTTTCTCTACACTCAGCCTAGCCCCAAAATGGCTCAGGTGGCGCCGCAAACCTGGTTCACCACCGTCTAAAAGCGCGGTTCGTAAGCGATGTTGACAGGGATCGTAGAACGCTGACTAGGGATTAAAGGTGACCCTTCAAATAACAATGGAGTCGGAACTGAGAAACTCTCTCAATTCGCCAAGTAAACTTCCAGTGTCTAGCGCTACCTTGGCGTCAATCGAAAGATCGAACGAGTTCGACCCCACGTCGAGAAGAACCCGAGCCGCTCCAGGATGACGAGCCAAGACGTCTTGGATCCGCTTGAGCATCGCCGAGGTGACTTGGGTCGCGTCCAGGCGGATTCGTAACGAATTTTCGTCAATCGAAGCCGGATCGAGCGCTTCGATTGCCACGGCAACCAAGTTCTGCTCGTCCTCGCGAAAATTCATCCGTCCTTTCACGAAAACCAGCTTGTCGTCTGCCAATAACGCGCCGAATTCGCCCATCGCTTTCGGGAACACAAAGACTTCGACGGAACCAGAAAGGTCCTCCAAATAGAAGCTTCCCATCATCTCGCCCCGCTTGGTATAGCGCTTGGAAAACCCGGTTACAACACCTCCGACGAGCAATATGTCGCCCGCGCGCGGTGTGTCCTTCAACTCCGAGAGCTCGCCAATTGCACACTCGGTGCGACGTGCGAGAACCTTCGAATAGCTTGAGACCGGGTGGTCCGAGACGTACATGCCGAGCATCTCCTTCTCGAAAGTGAGGCGCGTCGTACGGTCATCTTCGAGAGTGGGAATCACTAGTTCGAATCCGAGCGTCATTACGCCGTCTTCCTGGGGAGTGTCGAAAAGGCTCATAATGCCGT
>JAJYGZ010000345.1 GCA_021790495.1 Actinomycetes bacterium | reverse complement strand
CCCCGCCAAGGACAACATTGGATCGATATCGCCTAAATCCAGATTCCAATGTCCTTGGCCGGAGTCGGCGTGTCGAAAGCCGAGGGATCCGTTGGGCACCCGCGCCTCTCCGGTAGTCCGGTCCAAGAGAACCGTCTTCCATGCCGCGCTCCCAACCGCGTCTTGGGCGGCGCCTTCGTGAGCTAAGTCGGCTGCGGTGAGAAATCGATCCGGGAGATAGCTCTCGGTTCCATCACGTTGGCGCAGGGTCACAAGGAAAGGAAGGTCGGTGAAACGCTTCACGTATTCCTCAAAGCGAGGCACCGTGCGCTCAACGAAAAACTCCCTGAGAACGACGTGACCCATGGCCATCGCCAAAGCGCCGTCGGTACCAGGGTGGGCCGAGAGCCACTCGTCGGCAAACTTGGTGTTGACGGCATAGTCGGGACTGACGGCAACCACTTTCTGTCCGCGATACCGGGCCTCGGTCATGAAGTGTGCGTCAGGAGTACGGGTGACCGGAATGTTGGAACCCCACATGATGAGATATGAGGCGTTCCACCAATCTGCCGACTCGGGAACGTCGGTTTGGTCACCAAAGACCTGGGGAGAAGCGATCGGCAGGTCGGCATACCAGTCGTAAAAGGAGATCATGGTGCCGCCAAGCAGACTGGTATAGCGCGCACCCGCGGCGTGTGAGGCCATCGACATGGCGGGAATCGGCGAAAATCCTGCGACGCGATCCGGCCCCCATTGCTTGATCGTGTGCACCTGGGCTGCTGCAACCATCTCGAGGGCCTCATCCCAATTCGTTCTGACAAGACCTCCTTTGCCACGTGCGGCCTGATAGCGACTCCGCCTCTCGGGATCACCCATCAGGTCGGCCCACGCCAGTACGGGGTCTCCGAGACGGCCGCGCGCTTCGCGATACATTTCCAAGAGCACGCCACGGACGTAGGGAAATCGAACTCTGGTCGGCGAGTAGGTGTACCACGAGAATGACGCACCCCGCGGGCAACCACGCGGCTCGTACTCGGGTGAATTCGCGCCCACGGACGGATAGTCGGTCTCTTGGGTCTCCCATGTGATGATCCCATCCTTCACGTAGACCTTCCAGGAACAAGACCCGGTGCAATTCACCCCATGGGTTGACCGGACAATCCGGTCATGGGACCAGCGATCCCGGTAGAACACGTCCGCATCTCGTCCACCTTGGTAGGTGACCGTACGCAAGTCGACGCTGACTTGCTCGGGCTGGACAAGCCGTCGCGCCCTCAAGAGGCCGGTGACGAGTTCACCGTCAATTCCCTTGCCTGCCTTATCTCTCATGCCTTCTCCACTCTGATCGATCTCGAGCCGAACCCCTACGCCTGGCGAGCTTGTTTGCAAGGGGGTGCAATCCAGCCGCCGCAGTCATCGAAGTGCGAAGCAATAATCACTGGATACATGACATCTCCGAGCGGTCGTGAAAGCGGACGCAAATCGGGCGGGGCCTACGCAGCTGTTCACCCGAGGTAAAGCGAAATAAATCGGAAGATCCTCCGCAAGCCGCAATGCGGATATTTCGCCGCTGCCTTTCAGGCCACGCACCAGGCGAACCGTTGGTGTTCGACCTGAGCGACAACTGGATCTGTCGCGCCTTGGCAGCGGCCCAATTGACGTCCCAGAGACAAATACCGTGCATGGGGTGCGCATCTTGATCAGACCTCGATCGTCAGATCGGCCGACGATTCGGAGGCAGTCCTATCGGTGCGACGGGCGAGTCGAATAATAAAGACCACTGCCACCCATGTCCATGCGGCGACAGCAACCCAGATCATGAATCGACTGAGCGGCTCCATGAAGTTGAGATCGGCGACCTTTCCGAACGACAAGGTGGCCACGCTGTACATGCCCAAGGGAAATACCATGCTCCACAAAGTTGGCTCGTAGCTGAGCGGCCAGCGTCGTCGAACATGTCGCCAAAATCCAAGCACGATCAGAAACGGTATCCACCAAGTCCCAAATGCCCACAAGGCGAAAGTGAACCCCTCCACGAATCCGGCGGTCGCTCGCAATACCGGGAGGGTGCCGGGAAGGCTCAGAATGTGGGCACCCGCAAGAACGGAAATTGCCGTGGCTCCCATGAGGATCCAATAAGGGGGACCAAGTGCGTCCGGCGTCATGGTCACGGTCAGCAATCGCACCATGATCATCGAGACGAGTAGCAGATAGAGCACCAAGCCCACGCTCCACAGCCCGACTGCGATGGGCGCCAGGAGTCCGGCTCGTGACGCCCAAACCGAGATAAGTACAGATGCTGCTATTGAAAGCGACTGGGTGGCGACTACCCATATCAGCCAACTGCCGTTGACGCCCCCGACTACAGAGTCGCGTTGTCGCGCGAGGAACAGACTTGCCGGTACGCCGTAGGTCAACGCGATCCACACCGCAACGGCACAGACTGCGAGAATCACCGTGGCGAATGGGTGGCCCGCCGCCTCGAGTCTCACCCCCAGCACGTCCATTCCCGCCACAATGGTGAAGAAGCCGAACACCCGCTCGGGCGCTTTGATATCGGCTGCGACATTAGAGCGAAAGAAGATCAGCCGAAGGAGCAGCGCAGCGATGAGGACCAAAAACCCGATAGCAGCCAATACCAGCAGGAGCCTTGAGAGCCATGTCGGTCCCAGAAGGAAAGTCCCAGTGGAGATGATGCCCGTAGCCATAACAAACGCGAAGTAGCCGGGATGGAGATCTCTGATCGACGCAACTGCCCGAGGCAGCGGCTTCACCATGTCTTTTGACCTGGCAGGGCTCATTTTCATCACCCGTTTCGGCTTTTCTCGGCTACGCCCGTCGTATTTGTTCGAAACGAGAACTTGTCCAAATCGGCCAACATCACCGCGACGACGCATTACGGCTGGGCCTGTCCCCGCTGGTCGGCCATAACGAGCCCACTGGGCGATGCAGATCGGGTGACTCGCCGTATCCGGCCGAGCAACTCCTGTCGCGAAAGAGCGCAATCGTTTTTCTAGCCACAGTTAGAAATATACGTGATTCGAGACCTCTAGTCAATCCGTCGCCCGATGGCCGCGGTTCCGACCAAAGGCGACCGGTAAAACGACCCCTTCATCTGAAAGGAAACCCGGGGAATGTCAGATTTCGAGAAACTCCCGACGCCGGGTGGAGAACAATTGCCTGAAGGTTTTCACCAGCGCCAAAACCTATCAATTTAAATTGAGGAGGGCA
>JAJYGZ010000252.1 GCA_021790495.1 Actinomycetes bacterium | reverse complement strand
TGTCGACCATGTTGTAGACCGCCAGGCTCTTTTGAGCGAGCGACAGCTGGCCGAGATGCTCGGCGAGAGTCTCTAGCGAATGCAGCGCCAGGGCGCTTGGCTGCAGCGGTATGCAGAGAAGGTCGACCGCACCAAGGACTGAATCCGAGAGCGAATTGAGACTGGGCGGAGCGTCAATCACCAGGGTATCGAACGCTGATCGAGCCGAGCGTGCGGCGCGTTCTATCGCGCCAGTCGCCTTATCGCTATCGAAGATCCGCTCCGAGAGGAGGCGGAGTTGAACTGAGGCGGGGACTACCAGCAAGTTCGGAAAGTTCGAACGCACTGCGAGTTCCTCCAGGTCAACTTTCTTATTGAGCAAAGCCTTGGTACGAGGCGCGAGCTTGTTGTCAACCCGCAGAATGAACGTGGCGCTGGCTTGGGGGTCCAGGTCCCAGAGCAAGGTGCGATTGCCGCTCCGGGCAGACAAGTAGGCGTAGTTCACCGCGAGCGACGTCTTGCCGACGCCGCCCTTTTGGTTATAGAAGGCGATCGTCTTCATCTATTCCCCTCTTCGGTAAAGGTGTGGCGCGGCTCTGTGGCGCGAGTTGATCTCATCGCTGTTTTCCTTGTCCGGACTTCCATCCCGGAGTGCGCGCTAGGGCGCGCAGCGTGGCAACGGCGTTGTCTTGGGCCTCCTTGTGTCCAACTACGGCCTCGGCAATTAGGCGCGGGCCAAGCGTTGTGCGAAGTTCGGAGTGGTGATCGGCGGCAAGGTTGATCACGAACTCCAGGCGAACCTCGGCGTCCTGGAACAGCCCAAGCTGAGTCTGGAGATTCTTGGCTTGGGAGATATTGCGTTCTTCGCGCGGGGTACGCGAGATGTCGAAGCTTTCCAGCAGGTAACGAAGTCGCTTGAAGTCTTTGCGAAGGTCGTGCAATTTTGCGGGAGGCGGATCATCTAGCTCCGCCAGCGCGATAACACCTTTTTGACAGATGAGCTTTTGCGCTTCGATCGCCGATTTGATGAATTCAGCCGTCTTGGCGTGGAGAAAGTCATCGTCTCGATTTGCCTTCTTGTAGACACCGTGTGAACCCGCAATGAGGAATGCGATCGCACTTTGCCAAAGACGCTCCAACTTGGAGAGGTCGGCTGAGATCGCTTGGCGTAGTTCACCGCGCACCTGCGCTTGGAGTCGGAAAAGAAGCTCCCCGAGCTCCGGCTCTGGATGGCGGTCGCTTAGGTAGGCGACTACGACGTCGATATCTCTGGCACGATTTGTGGATGCGGCGAGGGATTTGGTCTCGGCGAGAAGCTCCTTTAGGATTCCACCCTTGTAAATTGAGACGATCGGCTCGAGCACCGCTCTGGTGGTACGCAGTATCACCCGCAGGTCGTGAAGCGACTCGTCATCGCATTCGAGTTTGGTGATGGTATAGGCGAGGTTGAAGTTAGACCAGGATCGGGTGAGAAACGCGGCAAGGCTTTGTGTCAGGTGTTCGCCCTTTTTTGGCGCTATTGAGGTCTTTACGGCGTAGTCTCCTCGCCGCCGCCTCGCATTCGTAAGCGCAGAGTCGTAGTAGTCGTGGCCCTCTTCAACCTCCCATAGGTTGCGAATCCGCCCCTTGAACCAAGTCGCCGCACGATCATGCAGCGACTCATCCCAAGAGTCGGTGAAGATCGAGATCCATGTCTCGTCAAAGGCGGGGCTGCGAACCACCTCGACGGTTGCATCCAGGCGTCCCTCGCGGTCGTAATGACACAGTTCGATGCTTGAAACCTGCAGTTCGCACAAGGCGATCACCGCGCGCTCAAGAGCGATGTCGGCCGCTCGAGATCTGACGGACTCGGGATTGATCTGCGCGATTGGTACGCAAGTGACCTTGTTGTCGGGCGCGAGGGTCATAAATGGCAGCGATCCGACAAAGGTACTCTTGCGGCTATTGGTAAGAATCGCGCTGGTGGCGTTATTCGCCGTCCTTAATTCCATTAGCCAACCCTGGGCGTCGAATCTCCAATCCAGGGTGTCACAGAGAACGCGGCGCTCCGATGCCGCCTTGCCGATCGGTGTAAAGTCCGCCAGGGCGCGCTTAGGGCTGGCGAGTGCGGCGACGAGTTCGGAGACCGAGATATTTCCACTCGCGCAATAGCGTGCGTATTTCCTAGCCAAGCATTTTCCCCAAATCACGCGTATTGGCTTCTATCGCCAAAAGACTACCAGTTCATTCGCGTCATGGTGGAATGATAACGGGCTCGAAGCAATCGCGGCGACTGTGTATAAAGCCTGGTGTCAATTCGCCAATCGCTTCTGAGAATCTTGCGCTATATTGTTGCCCTTTGACGAGCGGACAAAGCCAAGCCCCGGAGGGAATCGTTGTCGCACCAGCCGAGGGCGACTCCGAGTCAGCACGCGGTCTCAGCTGGCGGACGGGGTCCTTAGCACGCTGACCGCAAAACTAGCCGAAGGCGTCCATGGACGGATATCCCAAGTGGCAAAGCGGTGCTCCACGGTGAGCCCTGCGATATTGACGTCTGCATCGAAATCGTCGATGGAGTAGCCGCGGTCCCGAGCGAAACCGACTGCGATCGGGGCATCCGGGCGAAGGTGACGCGCTACCCGGCTCAGAACGCGGGCCCCGGTGCCGGGTGCCAAAAAGGGCATGACATTTCCGGCGAGAATGGCCGCGTCGAAGGTTTCGGGGTGTCCCACGGCAGCCAGGTCCAGCTCCGCCAGGTCCGCCACCAGCCACGTCGGGCCATGGTGATCTTGCCGGGCGGCATCGATCAGCACTGGGTCGACATCGACGCCTAAGACCTGGTGGCCACGCCGGAAGAGCGCAGCACCCACCCGACCGGGACCGCAGCCGGCGTCGAGGATCCGTGCGCGAGGCGTTACGAGAGCGTCGATCAGCCTCGCTTCGCCATCGAGGTCGGCGCCTTCGGCCGCCATGGTGCGGAAGCGTTCGATGTACCACTGGGCGTGGCCTTCGGCGTGGTCCGTAAACCACCGCGGCGTGGCCGACACTAAGGGTTGATTTGTCACTCCGCCAGGTTAGTAGTCCCGTTGTCGTGGTCTGGCGCAAGCTCGAGCTTGTCGTGGTAAATGCTGGTCCTGGTCGATACTCTCCTCCAGCAGTCTTTCGACCATCGGCCAGTGGCCCGATCGGGGGTATTGGGACGCGCGACGGTCTGGCGCGCCTCCGCACCTTGGCTCTCCTTTTGTGGATGTCGGTAGCACTCCGATACCGGTAAAGCTTT
>JAJYGZ010000319.1 GCA_021790495.1 Actinomycetes bacterium | reverse complement strand
AACCAACCCCGCCAAGGTGTAGGGATCCGCGGACACCGAAGAACTCAATATCGTGGGCTGATATCCGAGCACCGCGCCAGCGAGCAGCGCAAGTGCGGTTGCGGCTGGAATGGTGAACATCACCACCACTTGAGCTCCAGCAGCTTGAAGAGCCGCCATTTGGGTGCCTAGGCCGTTAGCCAGCGTGGTGGGATCATAAGGCTGGGCAGAAACAATCTGTCCGCCGGTAAGGATCTGCCTCAGACCGCTAAGGCCGCCACCGCCAAAGTCGTCGTTCTGGTAGAGCACACCGATCTTCTTGCCGGCGAACTTGCTCAGGATATAGGTGCCCAGGATCTTGCCTTCAATGATGTAATCGGGTTGAAATCCATAGGTATAGGGATCCTTGACCGGTTGGTTCCAGCAATCACAACCGGACGCCACGAAGATATCGGGCACCTTGTTTGTGTTGAGAAAGTTCTCGACCGCCAGGTGCGTCGGCGTTCCCAGACCACCGAGGATTCCATATACGTTGTCCTGGAGGACCAATTTGTGGATCACCTGGGAGGTTTGCGCCGGGTTGTAGGCATCGTCCTCGTACTTCAAAGTGATGCTGCGCCCATAGACGCCGCCATTTGCGTTGAGGTAGTCAAAGAAGGCCTGTATGGCCGGCGCAATTTCGGAATATCCCGGAGCAGCCGGCCCCGTCAACGGCTGGTGCGAACCGAGCAAAATGCTCGTTGGCGTAATGCCTGGCGCAGAGGCCGTATTGGCCACCGTTCCCGAACTTGAAGATGATCCCCCCGAACTTGAAGATGACGAAGAGCTTCCGCACGCCGCCGCTAAGAGGCTAAAAGCAGCCGCCGCAGCGATGACTCGGAATCTCCTCTTGAAAGAAGATTGAGTTTTACCCATGTAGTTCCCCCTAAGAGTATTTATGATTACTCTCCCATTTGAGCATGTAAACCCCGCCCATGGAAGACTTGTATCGAGCATTGGCAAACACCAACACAACTGACAAACGCCCTAGCAATTGTCATTCAAACTGAAATCGGCTTGGCACAGACTCACCGCAACGAGAAGCGCACCAAATACTGCCACAAATTCTCATCGCGAGATCGTCGCTAATTTTCACCCAGCACCAATGCCACGGCTAACCGGCCAGATCGAAATTCTTTAGACCGACTCCTTTCTACGAGAAACAACCTTGTGGAACGCGAGGCGCAGCGAACCTTGAATTCCCAAAGGAGCGGTTATCACGATCGTGACGAGCAAGATGCCGTAGATGGCGAGTGCCACGTTCGCCGAAATCCCTTGGTTGAGCCTTAGCTTTTCGGTTAGTGTCGTGGCCCATTGCGGCACATACACCATGATCAGCGCCCCCCACAGGGCTCCGGCCATGGTCCCTGCGCCGCCAATAACCAGGCCAGCCAAGAGCGAGATCGAAAGTACCGGGCTAAACGCGCCGGGTGATACGTTGGCGGCGACCAGCCCCAGCATGGCCCCTCCGAGCCCAGCGGCCCCGGCTGATATAGCGAAGGCGAAAACTTGGGTTCGCGGCACCGAAATTCCCGATATCTGGGCTGCAATCTCGTCGTCTCGCACCGCTCGAAAGTTCCGTCCGATCCGAGTGCGAAGGAGATTCGAAAAAAGGATTACCACCACTACCACGCAGATCATGTCGATGACAGCCAGGTACTGCTGAGGCGTGAAGTTCGCCCCTAAAAATGCGGGCGGGGAAGGCTGGCTAATTTGAAGACCCTGGTAACCGCCAAAGATCGAGCGGTAGCGTGTCGCAACGTCTGGCAATCCCAGCGCCAAGGCGAGAGTGGCGCCAGCGAGATACGGCCCTCGCAGGCGCGCAGCGACCAGCCCGAGCAGCGCGCCGAAGACCAGACTTACCAGCGTCGCCAGGAGCAACACTACTGCGAGGGGCAGCTTGGTATGCTCCTGCACCAAAGCCAGCGTCCAGGCTCCGATCGCCATCAGGGCTCCATGGCCAATTGAAATTTGCCCGTTTTGCCCGACCAGCACCGAAAGGCCGAGAAGCGTAACCAGGTACGGCCCCACTTCGGCGAGTTGATAATTTCGATACATCCCAATATGGCCGCTGCCGATGAAAAACACCGCAATCGCAACTACCCCAAGTATGACATTGCGCAGCAGCGGAACGGCGAGCAAAGTCCTGAGGCCCTGACGCCTGGCCGATCCGGCCGATCCGGCCGAAACTGCGTCACCGGGCGCCAAAGGCACAACCGGGTCGGAGGTTGAACTCAACGTAGACTCCTCCACCTCTACACCCGTCTTTCGGCGATCGAAGAAAATATCCCCTGCGGCCTCAGCATCAGCACGAACACCAAAATCACAAAGGCGCCGACTGTTTCGAGGTCCGAACCCAGATAACCTCCGATGAACGAAAGGCTTATCCCCATCAAAAGACCCCCGACAAGAGCTCCAATCGGCGAGTCCAAACCTCCAATGATCGCTGCGGTAAAACTAAAGACCAGCACCGCGTCCATATTGTTTGGGAACAAGAATACCTTTGGGGCGGCGAGCAACCCTGCGACGGCCCCGGCCGCGCATGCCAATGCCCATCCGAGCGTTAGCATCCGTCCCACGCGGACGCCAAGCAATCGCGCAACCTCAGGCGCGAACGCCGCGGCTCTCATCATCAGCCCAAGCTTGGTGTATCGAAACAGCACCAGCAATGCTCCCATTATTACCAGCACGACGGTCACAATGAACAGGTCGAAGTGCGAGATCGCGATTCGCGTCTGGCCAAGCTTCATCCCCACCAGTGAAAAGTGCGACGGGAAGTTCCTCAAGGTGGCCCCCCAGATTACTCCTGCCAGAGCCTCCAAGGTGATCAGAATTCCCACGGCTACGATTACGGCGTTCAAGGGCGATTTGGACTCGACTCGACGGATGATCAAGCGCTCGACGGTAGCACCGAGCAAGAAGCCAAAGACGACCGCGGCGCCAAAGGCAATGTAATACGAGACCCCTCGATCGACCAGAGAAACGGCGATGTAAGTCGAAAACATTGCCATCGCGCCCTGGGAGAAGTTGACGACCCGCGTGGATCGCCAAATCAGAACGAGCCCCATGGCGACCACCGAGTAGACCAACCCGTTGCTTATCCCGATCAACAGGAAACTCTCAAGATTCTTCAAGTGTTCTCCCCCAACAACTTTCCCCTAGCGCGCTCCCACGCGCCCCTGCCGCTATTTGCATCAAAAACCGAGGTAATGGTGGCGCAGATCG
>JAJYGZ010000357.1 GCA_021790495.1 Actinomycetes bacterium | reverse complement strand
ATTCTGCGAGTACCTCGGGCCCTGAATTTGGTCTTTCACAACATATTTATTCACGTCCCGCACCACGTTGAAATGCGTATCCCTTGGTATCGACTTCCCCAAGCCGCCGTTGCAATTGAGGAAGCATTCCCGGGGACGGTCGTTGATCAGCCGCTCAGCTTTAGGAAATATCTCCGCTCGGCTCGAACTTGCAAGCTTTACAACTTTGAGCAGGGGAACTGGATGAGTTATCGCGAAGGCTGGACTTCGCCCCCTAGCGGACCCTGACGGCCCAAGCCATTCTTCACCTCGTCGAGTGCAGTGCTTTTGAAAGCTTGAGTTCTAATCGCCGCAGCTCAGCCATTTCGAGGTTGATGCTACCTTTGCCCGAGGATCCAGCAATCCTCAATGGGCGCTTCTCGCAAGCGAAGCGCATGCGGTCATGAACGAGGCGCTCAGAACCCCGGAATCGAGGCGTACATCTCCGCGGCCGTCGATGCAAAAAACGGTATCGTTTACGTCGGCGAGGTTGGCGAGCTTTTCATATTGCCTTATGACCCCGAGTACAACGGCGGAATCGCCACCATACTCCGTCCAGTGACGTGTGTTGGGAGGCAGCTTCGCCGAAACCAAGTCAGCGACAAGCTGGCTGGATGACGGAGGCTGATTCGAGGTGTCGATCGCTGCAACTCGGATCGGAAAACTCGGCAAGGACTTGCCTAAAGCGGAGATGTCGGCAACGCATGCCGAATTGCAACCGTCGAAGAATCCGAGAATGGTTATCGAGCCCAAAACATTGGGCCCATATTCGCTCTGGCCGTCCGAACTGGGCAGGAAAAAACGTGGAGCGGCGACCTCAGCGGTTATAACCTGCGTAGCGTGCGAGGGAGCATGAACCGCCGAAAGCGTCTTGGCGTCAAAAGACCCGCGCGTGAGAATGGCGAATACGGCCGCCAGACAGCAGCCTAGAAACGCAACGCTCACCACCAACTTTCCGCTGATCGACGGGGGCGAAACTTCGTCCGGTGAGAAGCCGCGTCGCGTCACAACTTATAACGCAAACTCTGGCGCCAATGACCGCGGGGGCTGCGCTGGAGGCGGTGCAGCTTCATGAATCGGCCACGGAGGACGGAGGGGTCCCCAAAGCCCTCGAGATATCGGTGGCGGCGACTCGATCCGCAGCCGACAGCGAAGTTAGCCAACGCTGAATGTATACCGTCAAAAAAACATCGAAGGGGATCATGCTCGGCGCCCACATGATGGAAGACCCGAGATTTTGATCGCCCATCAAACCCCGCAAAGTGGCGCCGGGAAGGGCAAGATAGGGCCGATATAGCGGACCAACAGCAAACAGCAGCACTACTCCGAGGGACCAGCAGGCCAAGATTCCCAAACCCAAAAAGGCGATCCGCCTTGGATACGAATTCTCAGAACGATAGGGTGCGATATCGATGACAGTCCCCCAGTACAGCAAAGCGACAGCCAAAAATACCAGGTGTTCCGTTTCGTGAAAGAGGGCGTTGTTGAGGGAAAAATCGTAGATGACAGGCAGGTGGGAGATCCAAAGTACGCCAATAAAGAGTGGAATCGCCACTTTGGGGTTGCAGGCATAGCAGATGGAGCGCCGCAGCGAATCTGCCATGTCGTCGGTTCGCTTTAAGCCGAACCTCTCCAGGGTTGCTAAAAAACGAGGCAGGGGAGCTCCGGCAAGACAAAGCGGCGGAACCACGAGCATGATGATCATGTGTTGGGTCATATGCCATGCGAAGGAGTACTCGCTCAATGCATCGATGGGCGATTGCAGAGCGAGCACCAGGAAAAAGATCCCAGCGTAAAAGCTCAGCGCTTGCCATTTCGTGACGGTCGATCGTCCCGGCGGTTTCACAGAGACCTTTGCCTGGCCTTTGCCCCCCGATGCGAAGAGGACTACAGCGACGACGCACGCGACCACCACCTGCGGCTGCCATCCCCATCTCAGCAAGTTCAGCCAAAGACTGATCGAGTTGTAGTTCAAACCGTCATCTCCCCTTGACAATATGCCCTTCGAAGCGTCGGCCCAAGCGCCGAACTCCGGTGGCCCGCTTCACGCTGATCCCGGAGCTGCCTCAGAAGCCGCCGAGCTGGGCGACCGAGACTCTGCGCCCCCGCGCCCCAAGACCCGAACCGTCCCAAGCTCACCTCATCGCTGCGATGTGGTTGGGCCCAGGCTCTCTCTCGCGGCGATAGACGCTATTTTGGCAAGAGCGCAACCACGGCTGCCACAAAAGCCACCCAGTACCAGAAGTAGCCAAGCACTATGACTTCCATATGATGGCTTTGGGAAAACTTTCCGTGCCTAGCGCGATTGAGCATCCCTAGTCCCAGCAGCAATGCCACGCAAAGATGAAAGACGTGATAGCCAGCGAGCGCAAAGAAGGAGCTCGCAAAGGCGCCCGATTGGGGACCGAAGCTCACTGCGGTCATCTGGTGAATCTGCAGGCCGATATCGACGAGCAGAAACGCAAGTGCCAGCACCAATCCGCTGCGTAGCTGCTGTTGGCGTCCCGCACGGATCCCGGCGAGGCCCCAGCGATATGCTCCGGCACTGACGATGACCGCCCCGGCCACCAGCACCGCCGCCGCCGCACTCGGCGGATGGACGTAGGCCGGTCGCCAGAGATGATTCACGTTTAGCACTCGCAGGTAAAGGTAGGAGAACAGCAGCGCCAATACGAAGACCGCGTCTGATCCAAGAAACAATAGGCCCGCCATCCGCCACTGCCTCTCCTTTGTCGCTTGATCGACGTGGCCATGCGAACCTGCGTGCGCGACTTTTGTACTATTTGTTGCCATCGCTTTAGATGCTCCATTCAACAGAGATAAAACTCGAAATCTGGTAATTAATTGTGGGGTTCGGATGGGCTGACCGGAAAGGGGTTTACAGCCAACCCATTCGAACCCCACAGATCTTAAGGAGCGCTTTGATGCTCGGGCACTTCGTCGATGCTCGCGCGCTCAGGCAGATAGCCGTACTCGTATGGCCCCTCATGAATCGTCGGTATCTCATCAAAGTTCTCGAGCGGCACGGGCGTCGGTACCATCCACTCAAGAGTCTTTGACTTCCAGGGATTGGCGGATGCGCGAACACCCCGCCGACTCGAAACAACCAAGTTGTACCAGAGCAGGAGAAATGAAATCGCAAGGATCACCGCGCCGATCGATGCCACCAGATTGCCAGAGGCAAACTTGTTGGCATAGTCGCCGACCCGGCGCGGCTCTCCTTGCAGACCG
>JAJYGZ010000046.1 GCA_021790495.1 Actinomycetes bacterium | reverse complement strand
TGGAGCACTCACTTCGTGGTGGGCGAGCTTGCCCGTTGCCAATCCCCCGCCAGTATCTGACTGATTCGATTGGGTTGACCGGCCACTTAATGGCCTTCGGTTGACCAAAATAGGCGACAGCTCAATTAAGTTGTAAGGGACAACCTCAATGCGGACCGGCGCGACAATCAGGACTCTGGAGAGCTTAAGACTTCACCTGCAAGGAGCAATCAAGCTTGAACATTGCACGATCCCTCCCTACTTCTGCGCGCTCTACTCGATCAAAGCGGGAGGCAATACCGAAAGCGCGAGCGTGATCAAGTCGGTCCTTGTCGAGGAGATGCTTCATATTGTCTTGGCCGCCAACGTGTTGAACGCGATCGGGGGTGCTCCTGAGATCGATGATCCATCGTTTCTCGCAAAGTACCCTACGGCGCTTCCTTTCAGTGATAAAAGCTTCAGCGTTCCCTTGGCTCGATTCTCGCCGTCCACAATCGAGGTCTTCCGGCGGATCGAGAGACCAGAGGAGGGTGACGCGCCGCCCGAGGCCGACGGTTTTGAGACCATTGGGCAGTTTTACCGCGCGATCGAGGAGGGTTTGGAATATCTCTGCTCGACCATCGGAGAAGATCAAGTCTTCAGCGGTGACCCGGATCGACAGATCACCGCGGACATGCTGGGCGGCGTGACGGCTGAGCGCATCGTGGCTGTGTATGACCTTAAATCGGCGCTTAGGGCGATAGACGAGATAGAAGAGGAGGGAGAAGGCCTAAAACACGCCGAAGTATGGGATGGAGAACGCGACATGTATCATCCGGAGCGGGACGAAGTCGCGCACTATTTTCGCTTTACCGAGATCGCTGCCGGACGTTCGTATCGCCAGGGCGATACTCCCCAGTCGGGACCTAACGGGGAGGCGTTCGAAGTCGATTGGGAAGCCGTGCATCCCATGCGCGAGAATCCCCGAACGGAAGACTACGAGGAAGGGAGCCCGATTCGGATCAAAATGGAGGAGTTCAACTTGGCTTACTCCGACTTGCTCCGAGCCCTCCATAAGACACTCAATGGAGAGACGGGGATGCTCGATCGCGCGTTTTCGGGTATGTTCCAGGTTCGAGACCTGGCGCGGCAACTTATGCAGACGCCTAGCGGCGACGGCGTAACGACTGCGGGACCGTCCTTTGAATATGTCGCGCCGACGGAATGAGCGGACCCGCATCGCAAGTGAAGTTAGCGGAGAATGGTCCCAATCGAGCGCTTGCACGTAACCAAGATCGGCTTGGCAGAAGAGAAGAGCCTCGGCTGAGCGACACCGGTAGATTTGAAGTTATCTGGCGATCGTTGCCGAATGCCGAGAGTTGATTTTGGCTAAATCAAGCATGATCGAAAGTCGCTACGGCATCCCTATGACGGACCTCAAAGATGACGAGCATTCATCTCGGGCGTCAGGGCCATGAGTTCGTTTATCGGTGATACGTCAAACTACTTCGCCCAAAGGCACGACGAATTTTGATGCTCGCGTTACCGGGCTCATGCGCCGGCTTGGCTCGGCGAGGACGATACTTTGCCCTTCGATTGCACGAGGAACGATAACGGTGTTCTTGACATCGAACGGACCACCGGATTGATGATTCGCATCCCAATCGGCTTGCCAATGGCGACGATTAGCCCGCCCCAGATCAGCCCGGCAAGCACATCGCCTGGGTAGTGAGCCCCGACATATACGCGGGCGAAGACCAACACCAGACCAAAAAAAACTGCCCAAATTGCCGCAGCCCGGTCGACCAGGAACAGCCCCACTATCATTGCCCCAGCGGCGGTGGCATGATCCGATGGGAAGGTAAAATCGTTCGCTTTCGGTACCAAAACCTCGGCCGAAGTGATCGAAACATATGGTCGCGCCCGTCCAATCAAATGGATTAAGGGCTGGTTCAGCCCGACCGCGATTGCCGTTCCTGCCCCGACCCATACGACTCCTGCGACGCGCTCGAGGCTGATCGGCCGTGCCCGCAAATATGCGACGAAGCCGACGATGGCGAGGGCCACGATTCCCCCGTAGATAGCATATGGACTCATGAAACTGTGCGCGAACCCGGTATGTCGCGCGAAGCGATTTACGTCCAGGTAAAGCTGCCTGTCTAACCGGATGAGCTGATTCAAGGGGCTCTCCTTAGCGATCTAGGACAATATGCGAATCCTTCTGAAGTCACGTTATCTCGCCATTGCCCCATTGAGCGCCTATGCGTCGATGCCGGTGGCCTACGCTTCTTATGGTTCCTTCATCGTTCAAGACGATTGTCAGTGCAATTTTGCGAACTTTGGAAACGGGGCGCAGCTTCTTGATGCCTTCGAGAATAATCCCCGCCGGTTGAGCGTCGAGTTCTCGGTGCGACTATCGCTCCGCCAAATTCGGGACGTTCTTCCTGCGTGTGCCAATCTGCACTCTTGGCGCGAGAACTTCAGGGTAAATTCAATGGTCAGATGGACAAGGCGCAGAATCGAAACAACCTTACCGGGCAGGGCCCGGGCGGTTCGGTTTATCGTCCGCTCCTAGTGGTCCTCATCGTCATTACTCTGATCTTCGTAAGCCTGGTGGTGATCAGAGGCGAGCAAGTCACCCGGCACCCACAAACTGTGGCGAACGCCAGGGTCAGCCCTACTCCGCTCCAGCGGATCGACGGTTTCGGCGCCGCCGGGGCCTGGTGGTCACAGCCGGTCTATGGAATGCCTACGAGTGTAAGGCAAAAGATCGGCAAGCTGCTCTTTTCTGGCTCGGGGCTTGAACTCTCGCAGTTCCGCTACAACATCGGTGGAGGAGGAGTTGGCGTCAAGACCTGGTGGAAGGCCCCTCCGACGTTCCTGAGAAGCAACGGGACATATAATTTCGCGGCCGATCCGGGGGGTATTTATTTTCTCAAGATGGCTCAGCATTACGGGGTGAAGACCCTGGTGGGCTTCGTCAATTCAGCTCCTGTCGCTTTTACCAGCAATGGCCTTAATTGCGGAGGAACCCTGTTGCGCAGCGAGATTGGCGCGTATTCAAATTATCTGGCCAACGTCGTGGTAGGCATGAGGCGGGTTCTTGGCATCAAGCTCGATTACATTTCACCGATGAACGAACCTGACGGTTCAATGTCGGCTTGCCAGCAAGAGGGTATGAGGGTTCCCGTGCTTGAGCGCTCGGAACTGGTCGTCGCTCTTGGTAAGGATCTTTCACGCCGAGCGCCCTGGTGTCACATCATTGCCGACGAGTCATCGGTCGTGGCCTTCCA
>JAJYGZ010000379.1 GCA_021790495.1 Actinomycetes bacterium | reverse complement strand
GCTACTCCTACCTCTACTACCCCTTAGCCGCCCTCGTCGGGGTAAAGGCGCCAGCCGTGGCGGGACTCGCCATTTTCCAAGGGATCGTGGTAGCGCGCCTTTTTGATCGGCGTTCGAAGCGGAACTACATAGTGGCTTCGTTGGCGACGGCGATAAGCGTCGGTGCGCTAATTCTGACCGGGGCGTACCCGTTTCTGATGGCGATGGGCCTCTCGGCGTGCGCGGTGGCAATGTATATGCGGCGATCGCGATTCGGCTTTGCGGCTTTTGTCGGACTCGCGGCGGCGACGTCTCCGTTATCGATCGCTGGTATCGCCTTCGCCGTGGCGTTCCTGGGGATATCGCGCGCCTGGGGATCACTGGCGGGGACACGCCATGGCATCGGGCACTTGGGGCGCAAATTGGCGACTGCGCTGGGGCCATCCAACTTGGCGGTGCTGGCCATCGCCGTCGGGGCGACCGTCGGCGTGAACAGCTATTTGCAGATCCGGGGATACTATCCCTATTACGTATCCGATCTGGCCATGGCGATGGGGTTTTGCGCAATTCTGATTGTCGTCGCCCCGGCCCTGGTGCGCCGGGGCGACCGATTGGCGCTCTATTGGGTCACCGGATCCTATCTTGCGGTGAATCTGGCCCTGTTTTGGATTCATACCGGTGTCGGGGGAAACGCGGCGCGGGTGGGCGAGATCGGACCGACAATTGTTGCCGGGGTGGCATTGCGCATGGACTTTGGCTACCACAAGCGCTGGACGCGACCCTGGCTGCCCCTCGGCGCCTCGGGCGCGGTGCTATGGATGTCGCTATCGGTGGTGGCGCCGATCTTTGACGCGACGCAGTATTATTTGGCGAGAGGGGCGAACTGGACCGCGCTGGTGGGAACCATCGACGCGTCCTATTCTCAGCGAAGAGTCGAATACGTCGACTCGCTGCTGCACGAGGGGGCCTATTTCCTGCCCAGGGCGGGCATACCGATCGCTCGGGGATGGTTTCGCCAAGACGACTTTGCTCAGAACTCCATCTTTTATCGGCGGGAGCTTTCGCCCCAGGATTACCGGCGCTGGCTTTGCTCCAATCAGATTGCCGCCGTGGTGCTGCCTCCGGGGCCCTATGACTACTCGTCGGTCCAAGAGGCGCGCCTCGTCGCCAGCGGAGTCAGCTTCTTGGCGCCGCCGGTGCGCGTCGGTCGATTCGGGGTATATCGCGTCTTGGGTTGCCGGGCGGTCGTTCCATTGAGAATCGTCTCGGCAGAAGTGTCCTTGGCGGTGGTTCCAGCGGCGGGTCGATACGTGATCCCGCTGAATTATTCCCGCTTTGACTCGGTGTCGTTCGGTACTGTCTCGGCCAACTCGGCCGGACGAGTGGCCTTGACCGTAGGGCATGCGGGCACGGTGCACTTGAGAGGCTGACCCGAATTGCATTACGTCGAGGGGGGACCTAGGGCCGGTGGGGGAGCGCGATGCGCGATATCTTTGGTCATGTGGGATTATTGCGCCTAGAATCTAGCTATGGTTTGATAACTGCTCTGCGGCGTATGGGTTCCAAAGAGCGGCGAAGTTTGGCGGCTGGCCCGTTGAGCGCCGATGGTAGATCGTGGACAACTGCAGGTAGACGTATGGGTTTGATATGGTCGTCGCGCTCGGGCTGCGGAGGAATAATTTGACGCTCCTAGAGAAGATAACTGGACCTTCGGATCTGAAGAACCTCAACGATTCGGAGATCGCCCAGCTTTGTGACGAGTTGCGCGAGTTCATCGTTGAAACGGTAACCGTAACCGGTGGCCACCTCGGAAGCAATCTCGGAGCTGTTGAGCTCACGGTCGCTCTCCACCTCGCGTTCGATTCACCCAAGGACATTCTTCTCTTCGATACCGGCCACCAGACCTATGTTCACAAGCTCATCACTGGACGCCGCGCGCGCTTTGAAACGCTTCGCCAGGAGAATGGGCTCTCGGGATATCCGTCTCGAAGCGAATCTGAGCACGACTGGATCGAAAATTCCCATGCCTCCACGGCGCTCAGCTACGCCCATGGGCTCGCCTGTTCGATTTCGCTCGGCCGCGGGCCGGCCGTGGGGCTAGCAGATGCCCAAGAGGCGAGCGACCCCAACCGCTACGTCGTGGCAATCGTCGGTGACGGAGCCCTAACCGGCGGCCTCGCCTACGAGGCGCTCAATAATCTTGGGCACAGCAACAAGAAGGTGATCATCGTCTGGAATGACAACGGTCGCTCGTATGCCCCGACGATATCTAGGCTTTCCAGTTCGATTACCAAGATTCGCTTGAATCCGACCTACATTCAGGCCCGCTCACGGGTTCGGCAAATACTTTCAGAATTCCCCAAGGTGGGTTCCTTGGCCACCTCGGGCATCATCGGGCTTACCGCGGCACTGCGCGAAGCCATCGAGCCGCGAGTCTTCTTCGAGTCTCTCGGCGTGCGCTACACCGGTCCAATCGACGGACATGACGTCGATGCGATGGAGTACGCGTTCCGGGGCGCAAAGGAGTGGCAGGGTCCGATAGTCGTGCATGTTATGACCCACAAAGGTCACGGGTACGGTCCCGCCGAAGACGACGAAGTGCAGTGCTTGCACGATCTCAAGGTGGCTGGAACCTATGCCGGCGCGAACCGCGGCTCATTTACCGAAGCTTTCTCGGCCAAACTCTGCGAACTTGGTGCTTCGCGGCCCGAACTTGTGGCAATTACAGCTGCGATGCCCGGTCCGACCGGACTTTTGAAGTTTCAAGAGAAATATCCCGAGAGGTTTTTCGACGTCGGTATCGCCGAGGCGCATGCGGTAACCTCGGCCGCAGGGATGGCGATGGGCGGGCTTCGGCCAGTAGTGGCGATCTATTCGACCTTTATTGCCCGAGCCATCGACCAGGTCAATCTGGATGTCGCGCTGCACAATCTTCCGGTCACCTTCGTGTTGGATCGTGCCGGAATTACCGGGGACGACGGTCCGAGCCATAACGGCGTGTTGGACATGGTCGAGATGCTCTCGATTCCCAACCTTACGGTATTCGCGCCTTCCTCGACCAGCGAAGTGGCGCGCGCGCTCGAGGCATGCGTATCGCTGCCGGGCCCGAGCGTAATCCGATTTCCCAAGACCGCGGGGCCACAACAGATAGCCCCGGGAGTTCCAGACGTCGACGGCCTTCGGGCCCGGCGGCTCCGCTTGGGCGCTAGCGCGATCTCCCTTGTCGGGGTGGGCAAGATGGCCGAAGCGGCATTGAAGGCGGCTGAAGTTCTCAGCGATTCAGATCGGAA
>JAJYGZ010000126.1 GCA_021790495.1 Actinomycetes bacterium | reverse complement strand
CAGGGCAATAGAGCTTGTGAGCTGCGCTGCCTGGGAAGCGAGCTGCGATTGCGTCGGCGACGCGGACGCCGAGGGAACCCAAATTATCAGCGCGCCAAGTAGTGGCAGCGTCGCCAGAAGTGGAACCAAATTGGGGATGTGGTAGGTGCGCATCGCGCGATGTCGGGTCATCTTTTCCTTATGACTCAACGTCGGCCCCTGAGCTGGACCGAACTATCGTGGCAATCTCTTTTTTTTGTGCCGAACCTCGATTGTAGTACAATAAGGCGGACAAAAGCGCCATTTGATGTACCATTATGGCCCCAGCCAGCACGGCCGCAGGCGCGGCGACGCGCGAACTTTACCCGCGCAACCCATCTATCTGCTGTAAAAGACCCCGCGGGCGCGTCGAAGCATCGCGAAGCGGAAACGCAATTAATCTGCCAAAAGCCGAGAAAGATAGTCGAGGTCTACAAACCGGGCGCCGAGTTCGGGACCTGAGATGACCTTGGTGGCCACCGCTTGGTCCCCCAAGGTGTCGACCACTGCGCTTGCGCCGGTAAAGTCCTGTCCGAGAGTGTATGAACTCGGAGTGATCAGGGTGGCGATCTCGGCGCCAAGGGCCGAGCGCAGGCCGTTGTCAGAGTCTTCGATTGCAACAACATTGCGCGCGTCGATGCCTAGGCGCTCCAGTGCAAGCAGGTAGATATCTGGAGCTGGCTTTTTCTCGGGCACTATGTCGCCGGCCGCGACGACGTCGAAGATCAATTCCCAACCTTCCCCAATGGTGGCGCTAAGGAGCGCGGCCACGTTCGCCTTGCTGGTCGTTGTGGCGATACCGACCTTGATATTTGCCTCACGGGCCAAACGCCAAAGCCTCTCCACCCCGGGGCGCAACCCGACGGCTCCCTCGGCAACCGCGCCGGCGAAGATCTCCGTCTTGCGTTTGTGGAGAGAAACGATGTCGCCGGGGGAAAGTTTGGGCACCGTGTCGTAAGCGTCGACGAAGTAACCGATCCTCTCCTTTCCGCCCGTCACCGAGAGCAACTCTCCGTATAGTTTGTCGTTCCAATTCCAGAGGATGCCGAACTCGATGAAGGCTCGGTTGAATGCGGCGCGGTGGGCCTGTTCGGTCTCTGCTATTGTTCCGTCAACGTCAAAAAGTATGGCTTGCAACGAGTTCGCTTCGGTCATCGGCCCATCCTAACCAACGCGACACCGCGCTCTCGCACCCGCCGCGCTCTTGGGCCGCCTCCTATCTTGATACGGCCGCACTCTCGCCTGAGAAACGCAGTCTCAGATCTCTTTTCAGAATCTTCCCTGTCGCATTGCGGGGTAATTCGTCGATAAATTCCACCCTTCGCGGCACCTTGAAGTGCGCAAGGCGCTCGCGCGCGAAAGAGATGACCTCCGCTTCGTCGATCGCGTCGGCTTTGGCCAATACCACTACTGCGACAACCGTCTCGCCCCAGCGCTCGTCCTTGGCGCCGATAATGGCAACGTCCTGGATCTCGGGGTGCCTAAAGAGAACTTGCTCGACCTCGATGGGATAGACGTTTTCACCCCCGGTGATGATCATGTCCTTTTTGCGATCGACCAAGGTAATAAAGCCTTCGGAATCGATCTTGCCGAGATCGCCGGTATGAAACCAACCATGCTTCATCGCCTCGGCGGTCGCTGACGGCAGTCCCCAGTAGCCCTTGAAGATATTCGGTCCCCTCAGTGCGAGTTCGCCTACCTCGCCTGTCGCACAATCATGATCTTCGTCATCGACGATTCGCGCATCAACATGCATACAAACCCGGCCGATCGATCCGGCTTTTGTCTTGACGTCGGCAGAGGCAAGCACCGAGACCAATGGAGAGGTCTCGGTCATGCCGAAGCCTTCGAGGAAATTGACGCGCTTGTCCAGGAAAAATTCGATCACCGTAAGCGGACAGGGCGCGCCCCCTGAAATGCCGAATCGCAGCCCGCTTAGGTCGTAGGAGGCAAAATCTGGAACTTTCGCGATCGCCGCCCACATCGCGGGCACCAAAAACATACATGTCGCCCCTTTTTGAGCCATCAGCTCAATGGTCTCTAGTGGCGAGAATGATTCGAGGAGGTAATTAGTCGCACCCAAGTAGAAGAGCGGAAGGCTGAATACACCGAGGCCTCCGATGTGAAACAACGGCGCCGCGGTGACAGTGCGATCGTCATGCGAGAGGCCCGACAACCGACCGACAAGGTTGACGGCGTTCCACAGCATGTTTCCGTGGGTGAGCATCGCCCCTTTTGGCCGACCGGTGGTACCCGAGGTGTACATCAGCATCGCGGTGTCGTCCAAGGTCACTTCCTCGTCGCGCGGATGCTCCGACGCCCCCGCGAGCAGCTCCTCGAACGGGCGCTGCAAATCCGAAGGCTCGCCTTGGATCTCGCCAACGACATAAAGTCGCCTCACATGGACACCGGATGCGCCTGCAGCCTTGGATGCCACCGCTTCGAGGCGCGAGGACACCACCAGCAGCACCGCTCCCGAATCGGCGAGAAGATAGCTCACCTCGTCGGCCGAAAGGCGGAAATTGATCGGCACGGCGATGGCGCCAAGCTTGGCGCAACCAAAGAGAACCTCCATAAACTCAACTGAGTTAAAGAGCAGCATCGCCACTCGATCCCCAAAGCGAACGCCTTCGCGATAGAGGCCGTTGGCAACCAGGTTCGTCCTCTGGTCAAATTCGATATAGCTAACTCGTCGGCTATGAGACTCCAAGGCGACGCGATCCCCTTCGAGTAGCGCGCGCCGAGTCGCCCATTGTCCGATACCCTGATCACGCATTCTTGCCCCCCCGACTAATGAAGCGTCTCGAGCAACAAACAACGATGTTAGCTTTTAATCCCCGGCAATGGCGGCCATTCGCTCGACCGGCCGGAAATGCGCCCATCTGCCGCCCACCCCAGAGAACCGCCCCCCCCTGCGGCTTCTTTGGCCAACCCGCATGTGGCGCCGCTATCTTCATTGGCGGCCGAACCCTCAGCGCTTTCGGCCACGACGTCGCTGGCACTTGGCCAAGCGTATCTTGGGCAGTGCGCCGCTTGCCAAATTAAGCCACTAAAGCCGGACTGCCGCTGGTGATCATCCCTCGACCATCCTTAGTTCGCCCACAGGTCGCCTCCGCAGCCAAATTCGCGCTGCGCCACGCCAATTTTTCGGATCGTTGCCCGCGAACCTCGCCGCTAATTGGCACCAGCTCTTGGATAACACCCCAATCGGGACGTCCATCTGGAGTTAGCATGATTGCACCACCGCGCAAC
>JAJYGZ010000110.1 GCA_021790495.1 Actinomycetes bacterium | reverse complement strand
ACCAATGACGCCGGCGAATTCACCGCTGGCAAGCTCATTGTGTATGGTCGACGCTCGGAGATGATCTTTTCTGGAGGCGAGCGGATCGTTCCGCACCTGGTCGAGTCGGTCATTCAAGGATTGGCAGGGGTCGCCGAGGTGGCGGTGGTCGGGGTGGACGATTCGGAGTTTCAACAAATAGCGTGGGCATTCATCGTGGCAAAGAATGGCGAGACGCCACCGGGACTCGAGACGATAAAGTCCGAGGTACGTCGAGTCCTGCCGCACTATTGCGCGCCGCGCGGTCTGACTCTAGTTCGCGCGCTGCCCAAGACAGCGCTAGGTAAGATCCAAAAGGCTCGCCTGGGTGAGCTACTGGAAGGCTCTCCCCCACCTTCCTAATGCGAGACCATTGCGCCGCCGTCTACCACCAGGGTTTCACCCGTGATCCAACTGGCGAATTGGCTCGACAAAAAGAGAGCGGCACCAGCGATGTCGCCGGGCTCGCCAATGCGACCCATCGGTATCCGCGCAGCGACGCTCTCCTCGTGCGACTCCCAAAGGGCTCGCGCGAATCGCGTCCGTACCAATCCTGGCGATATGGCGTTCACTCGCACTCGCGGACCCAGCTCCATGGCGAGTTGACGGGTGAGATGAATTACTCCCGCCTTGGAAACGTTGTAGTAGCCGATTCCAGGCTCGACGCTCATTCCGCCGATCGAAGCTATGTTCACCACACAGGCCGGCCGGTCGCCCTCGCGCCAACTCTGTTCAAACGCCGCTTGGGTCCAAAGCAACACCGAACGCAAGTTCACCTCGGTGATCTTGTCGGCACGTTGCGCGTCTAGGCCGATCAGGGGGCCAAAGTATGGATTTGTCGCCGCATTGTTTACCAAGACATCGAGTCCCCCCAACTCAGAGGTCGTGTGCGACACCACACGAGCGGCCTCATTGGGATCTCCGACATTGGCGGCAACGACCTTAACCTGCTCGTTACCCGTCGCCGATCGAATCTCTTCCGCGGTCTCTTCGAGCCCCTCTATCTTTCGCGAACTCAGCATTACCCGCGCCCCGGATGCGGCAAACCCCAGCCCTATCGCCTTGCCTATTCCTCGGGATCCCCCGGTAATCAAGACACAGGTGTCGTCAAATCGAATCTCCATGACAACAAGTTAGGCATAGAACGGATGCGATGGAGGGTGTTTTAGGAATTGCTCCGGAGCCAGTGCGACCCCAAAGAACGGACCTCCAAGGTCTCTGCAGCGCTCCAGTCGAGGACCTCTAAATTCTGGAATTGGCAGAAGGCAGCTAGATTCAAGACGAGGATCATGCTTATGGACGCTGCGATTAACTCGGCACTCTTTGTCCGACCGCGGCTCGAGAGGAAGACTTGGGTATCAATCAACTAAAGGGTTCGACCAGCGCCTATCTACTTCAGCACCAGGACAACCCAGTCAACTGGTGGCCCTGGGGAGACGCCCCATTCCAAGAAGCTGCCCGACGCGATGTTCCAGTCTTTGTCTCGATCGGCTACTCAGCTTGCCACTGGTGTCACGTCATGGCCCACGAGTCATTCGAGGACCAAGAGACTGCGCAGATCCTGAACGACAGGTTCGTCTCCATCAAGGTCGATCGGGAAGAACACCCTGATGTGGATGCAATTTACATGGAGGCAGTCCAATCGATGACGGGCCACGGCGGCTGGCCGCTCACGATTTTTCTCACGCCTGAGCGGCTGCCGTTTTGGGGCGGGACCTACTTTCCGCCAAATGAGGGCACCAACATGCCTAGCTTCAAGCGGGTTCTGATGGAGATCTCCCGGGTCTTCGCAACATCACGCGCCGACATCGAGTCTCAAGCTGAATCGCTTCGCCAATCGATTGTGGCCCGCACCTCAATTCCCGCCGCCCCGGACTCGCTAGAGATCGATCCCGAGGCAATCGTCAAAGGTTTCGCTTCGGGCGTCCTGACTAATTTCGACAAGGAGTGGGGCGGGATTGGCCGCGCCCCTAAGTTTCTCCAGCCACACGTATGGATGGCGATGATCGACGCCTACGTGTTAAATAGGGACGCCCAGGTCCTTGAGGCGATCATTACCACTTTGGACTCCGTTTTGGCGGGGGGAATCTATGACCACATCGCCGGAGGTTTCGCCCGCTATTCGACCGACGCGTTCTGGATGGTGCCGCATTTTGAGAAGATGCTCTACGACCAAGCCTTGAACGCCCGCCTCTACCTGCGGGCTCACCTGGTCACCGGCAAGTTAGACTACCATCGCGCCGCGACGGAAACCATCGACTTCGTCTTGCGCGAGATGCAAAATGGCGAGGGCCTCTTTGCGGCGAGTCTCGACGCTGACTCATCTGGCGAAGAGGGTCTTTACTACACCTTTCGAAAAGAGGAGATCGAATCTATCCTCGACGCCAAAGACGCGGAGGAGTTCATCGCCTTCTATGGGGTAACCAAGGCGGGCAACTTCGAAGCCCGCAACATCTTGCATCGGCCGGTTCGAGGAGACCTGGGACGAAGCGAATCTCTTGAGGCGTCGCGAGCCAAAGTCGCAAAGTACCGATCGCTGCGCGAAGCGCCCGGCCTGGATACCAAGGCCGTCGCCGAGTGGAATGCGATGTTTGCCGCCACCCTCGCCGAAGCGGGATTTCACCTGGGCCGTTCCGACTACTTGAGCGCGGCGATCGAAATCTTTGACCTGGTATATCGGCGTTCCAATTTCGTAACTAGCGCTCACCGACTGGCCCTAGCGGCACCGGGGGACAACATGGCGCGTGCGGTGCTTGCTGATTACGCGCAGATGCTGGGGGCGGCCATCGCCCTTAGCCAGTACTCAGGAGAGCCGAGATTCGCCGCTTATGCCGATGAGATTGCGCTCGCGATCCAAAACGACTTCAAGTCCGTCGACGGGGCGGGCTTCTACACCACGGCCCGTTCGGCTTCATCGCTAATATCGACTGCGGCCGACATCTTCGACTCCGCCTATCCCTCGGCGAATTCCGTCGCGGTTAGAGCCCTCTTTGACCTTGGGGTATTGAGCGGTTCCTCAAGTGCTACCGCGAATGCCATGGCCACCGTGGGCGCCCTGGCCGATACCCTTACCAAGCACCCGAGCGCATTTGCCTCACTGGTATCGATGCTCGCAGTCGTAGCAATGGGACCCCTAGAACTAGTAATACCAGGTGACGCAAGTGCTTATCTTGGGGTAATCCGTGGCAAATATATCCCAAATCTTTACCTTGCCCATGGCGGCGTCGGCACCTGGGACCTCTGGCAGGACAGAGCTGAAGGGTACGC
>JAJYGZ010000301.1 GCA_021790495.1 Actinomycetes bacterium | reverse complement strand
ACTCGATCTCTTCAATCAGGTGCTCGCGGTCTTTGAGACCAAGTATCATCTAGACTTGCTCAGCTTCCAGGGGCTGCTTCAAGCTTCGAGCGAAGACGACGTTGCGAAATACACCGTCGTAGCTGCGACGGCCAGCAGTGGCGACGGAGCCTAAGGCCAATCGAGCACCCTTGCGCACGCGTCGCCCGGCTTTTGCATTCGCCTGAAGGAATCGGATTGCGCTGCTGGCGGACACTCAGTTGCCTTTGCCGTGTCCTTTGCCCGAAGGAGGAGCGGACGGGGTGGGTTGGGAGACCGGAGCGACTGCGTATGTAATTGTTACCGTGCCGCCATAGGGGGCGATGGTCGAAGGACTAAGTGAAAGCACGGTTCCCGGCGCTTGTGTTGACGTTACAGTCGCCAGAGTAGAGTGCAGTCCCATGCTCTGCAGCGCGGTTTCTACGGCTGGGTAGGGCTGACCGATTAGAGTCGCCGAGTCGAGGTTCACCAGGCCGCTAGCCACGATCACCGCGACTTTGGAGCCCGCATTTACTGCGGTTCCCGGGGGGAGATTTTGAGACATTACCTCCCCGGCAGCGGCGTTGGCGATGTTGACAACCGACTTTGATACCTTCAAGTGCACCGCGGCCAGTGAAGCCTGCGCTTTTGTGAAGCTCTCGCCTACCATTGACGGGACCTTGACTTGAGCTGGGCCGCCTCCCCAGGACAGGGCGATGACGCCGATCACCAGCATGAGGGCGACAAGGGATAGTTTTGACCTGCGGCTCCAATGGTGGGGGCGATTGTGCCACCATGCGACCGGGGAGAATCCGGTGCCCGGCCGTGGGGCAATGGTGGCGGCATCGAAGATTTGCGGCGCCTCGACTCGAGTTGCGTCGGTGACCATTTCGGTGAGATCTTCGCGCACCGGCATTTGAAATCCGAGCGGATTTGTTTCTCCAATCGCCATCGCGGGGTAAAAGACCGAGGTGTTGTCGCCGTGCCCAGCTGAATCAGGGGTCGGGCGAATTTGTGTGGCAAGAAATCGAGCGCGATTGGCGACCGTCGTCGAAGTGGGTCGTTCCACCGGGTTCTTTTGCAGCATCGAAGCAATCAGGGATGCAACTTCAGGTGCGATATCGCGCCGCAGCGGAGGAATCTCTTCATTGAGGACTGCGAATGCTCCCGCGGCCGGGTCGCGGTCGCCAAATGGCGTCGAACCGCTTACGCACTGGTAGGCAACGACGCCAAGCGAGAAGATGTCGCTGGGAGGCCCGTATCCCTTGTTGGCTAATTGCTCCGGCGCCATATATCTGGCGGTTCCCAGGATCGACCCTGGGAGGGTCAGGTCCGCGCCCTCCATTGCCTTGGCGATGCCGAAATCAGTGATTTTTACCACTCCATCGCCTTTGATCATCAGGTTGCCGGGTTTGATATCCCGGTGAACGAGGCCCTTGGCGTGCGCTGCTTCGAGTCCGGAAGCACTCTGTGCGACGATGTCAAGAACTTGGGGCATCGGGAGGCCCTGGGCGGGAATAATCCGGCTGAGCGGCAACCCTTCGATGAATTCCATCACGATGAAGGCGCTTACGCGCCCCGACGCGTCCTGGTATTCCCCGTAATCAAATACTGTGGCGATGTTCGGGTGCGACAGGCTCGCCGCGGACTTGGCTTCGAACCGGAATCTTTGGATAAAAGCGTCATCGTGGCGCTGCTCGGATCGGCCGAGCTTGATGGCGACACTTCGACCCAACAGGTCGTCGGTGGCTCGCCAAACGTCTCCCATGCCGCCACTTGCGATAAGTGTGGTGAGACGGTAACGGCCAGCGATTAATTCCGAGTTGCTCTGGATGGTCAAGTGCGCAAGCTCTCCTGTTCTACCGGATTGGTAGGCCGCGATATGACCCATCTCATTCTAGGCGTCAGCGCTGGCGCTATGGCACAAAACCAGGTGGCACGGTTTTTGAGAATTCGCCAGGGCAGGTGAATTCGCAGGTGGAGGCAGGTGAGAGCCCGTCATCTGTCTTTGGTTCCAGTTGCGCCTTGGACTCATTTGCCAAGGTATGGCCAACTCGCCAAATTGAGCCGTGCCTATCGACGCCGACCAGCTTGCGTACCTTCAGGTGACTTGCGTGCTGAATGACGCCACCAAGGGCGACCAAAGTCGAGGGCAAGACTCAGTGTTCATCCGGCGCCGAACTCCGATAGTTCCCGGCTAACCCGAATCGATCCACGCCTATCTCTGACCGAGCGCTGCTGTTTGGGGCGATATTGGTTGGACGAAATTGCTTAGACGAAGTGCGCGAAGGCGGACTCGAGGATCGCCTTGGATTCACGGTTGGAGCCAAGTGTGCCATAGACGCTTCCGCGGTATTGGCCGAGGCGAGAGTCGCAGAAGATGGCTGCGTTCAATGTCGAGCTGTACTTGAGCATGAGGGCGCCCTGAAGCAAGAGCCCCATTCTCTCCACGATGGCTCGTGCCATCCACTGCGGGTTCTCCAGTTGGACGAGGTCCGACTTCAGCGCCTCGAGTGCCGCGTCATAGTGACGATTCGCTCCTCTTGCTTTCTCAAGTTCGTCCACCAGTGCTTCGGTGCTTTGGGGTTCCTTGGCCATGGCGCGAAGGACGTCGAGAGCGTTCACGTTTCCGGAGCCCTCCCAAATACCGTTCAACGCCGACTCGCGAAAAAGCCGCGCTGTGATGGAGTCCTCGACGTACCCATTGCCCCCTAGGCACTCCAGGGCTTCGGCCATGTAGCCTGGCGCGCGCTTGCAGATGAGGAACTTTAGGACCGCGAGAGCGATGCGGCGGAATTCGGCCTCGGAATCAGATGTCGCGTAGTCATCGGCCTGGGCGAGTCTCAAAAACGCCAAGGTGGCGGCCTCGGATTCGACGGTGAGATCCACCAAGACGTTTTGCATCAAGTCGTGATCGATCAAGGTCATGCCAAAGGCCTTTCGGTTTCTCGCGTAGTGAAGCGCCTGCACAAGGGCCTGGCGCATCTGGGCCGCCGATCCCAACATGGAGTCGAAGCGGCAGAAGCCCACCATCTCAAAGATCGTTTTCACCCCGCGTCCGGGTTCTCCCACCAAATAGCCCACCGTGTTGTCGAATTCGACTTCGCTCGAGGCATTGGAGCGATTGCCAAGCTTGTCCTTGAGGCGCTGGATGGAAAAGTTGTTCCGGCTGCCGTCCTCCAGGATGCGGGGCACCATGTAGCAGGAAAGTCCGCCTTGGTCTTGGGCCAGAATGAGAAAGATGTCCGACATGGGGGCAGAGCAGAACCATTTGTGTCCGGTAATGATCGATTCAG
>JAJYGZ010000226.1 GCA_021790495.1 Actinomycetes bacterium | reverse complement strand
AACCTCGGCGGATTCGGCGCGATTTGCGTCCGGCTATAGCTGCTCTTTGAGGATCAGTAGTGATCCTCGCCAAGGATCATCGCCGGAATCGGTTTGGGGTAAAAGAGCGTCGATTTTGGCATTAGAGGTCGGCGCTTTTTGGCGGAATAGATGATTTCCGCGACCGGAATCGCTGGGCATTTCATGCCAATCGCCCCGCCTGCGGCGACGCGCTCTTTCAATTCTGCAACTGACGTGGTGTATTCGATCTTGACGCCCTGCTCGTCGACGAAGTAGCGCTCGAGCTGGGCGATGGTTCCAGAGACCGTCTTTGCGACCGGCACATAGAGGCTACGCTCCGAGCTGAGTAGTTCGACATGGGGCGTCTCGGGCTTTGCCGCGCTCGTTTCAATTGCACCGGAGATGCCCTCTAGGAGTTTTGCTACGCCGGGTCCGCTGAATGCCCGATGGATGGGCCGAACGATACCCGATACGTCCTTGGCTTGGCAAATAAAGCACAAAAGCTCCACCTTGGCGCCGGCGGGCTTATCGGCGAGAAGATCGATGGCTGCTCGAACGCGGTGATGACCGTCGGCTAGGACCAGCTCGCACTCCTGGATTGCCTCTCTTATGATTTCGATAACGCCAGGTTGAGGCAGGGCATAGAGCCGATGCGCGATGCTATCAGCGTCGGTGGCACGCGCGATTGGCCCGATTTTATTAGGCCCGACCATATCGACAATGTCGGTGTCGGCGATCGCCCATATCGGTCCGGCTCCGTCGCGCGTCAGCGAAGGAGCAATGCTTGAGGCGCCAGATACATCTCCGAGGGTCTGCTCATGGGGAAAGATGTGTTTGGAAATATCAGACTCGGCCGTTGCGATCGATTCGTCAAAGAGCTCCGAATGTTTGCCGTAGGTTGGGGATTTGTGCAGCTCCAGGATGCCGAAAATTCCCATGATCCGAAGGCCCGGTCCCAAATCACGCCACTTTGCCATCTCGTAGAGGTAGTAGCCGCTCTCGGCGTCCCGTACTAATTGCCCGGTCTCGAAGGTGGAGTTTTGGATCAGCTCGGCAGAGCTTACTTGGTCGGTGTCCACCCGAAGGGCGCGGAAGTCTCTAAAAGTATGCATGTTGGCCTATCCCAATCTAGGGCGGGCATCCCCAAGATTGAGAGACTTCCCTAGAATGGAAAGATTATTTCCTCGAGTCGATGGGGTTTGGAATTGTCGCCACAGCAAAGTTGGGTAATCGATCTGGACGGGGTTATTTGGCTGATGGATGACCCGATACCGGGTGCCATCGAGGCGGTGGCAACGCTGCTTGACGCTGGAGTCGTGGTTACCTTCGCAACGAACAATTCCCTTCTTACCAACGAGCAATACTTCGAAAAGTTGGCCAAGATCGGTATCGATTCGCCACGAGTCAACATCGTGACCTCTTCGATGGCGGCGGCATCCATGCTTGAACCTGGCGACCGCGCCTACGTCATCGGCGGTGCCGGCCTTGAGGTCGCACTTCGGGCGCGCGGAGTAGAGATCGTCGAAAGCTCAGACGTCGATGTGGTAGTCGTGGGCTGGGATCGCGAAATCAACTACTCCAAGCTTTCGCGCGCCACCCGGGCGCTGCGCAACGGGGCGCGCTTTGGCGCCACCAATTCCGAGCCCATCTATCCGACACCCCGCGGACCGCTTCCCGGTGCCGGCTCCATCGTGGCGGCGGTTGCCACCGCCGGGGGCTTCCCCCCGGAATGGGCGGGTAAGCCCGAAGCTCCCATGGCCAAGCTGCTGATTGGCCAGATCGGAGCCCCGACGCTGATGGTGGGGGATCGGCTCGAGACCGACGGAGGCTTCGCGCGCCAGCTCGGCTGCGACTTCGCTCTCGTCATGTCGGGAGTAACCACCTCGGCACCACCGCTATCAAAAGAGATCGCCCATGTGGCAGATGACATCGCGGCCCTGGTGAAAGAGCTGATCGGCTAGTCCAATAGGTGCGGCCGAGACTTAGGCGCTTTGGGCATCGCGTTTTCGCATTCCAATTCCCGCGATCGCCTCGAGTGCGCAACGCTGGGCATTATTGATGGTGATTTCGGCCCAATCATAGGGAGGTGAAACCTCGACGATGTCGATTGCCACCACCTTGACCTCGCGGGTTATCTTGCGGATGGCGCGGAGCAGGTCAACCGGAGCCAACCCTCCGGGCTCGGGAGTGCCGGTTCCCGGAGCGAAGCCCGGATCGAGCACGTCGATGTCGATCGAGAGGTAGATGCCCTTTGGCGACGCGCTCGCCTCGGTTATTGCGTCCGTGACAACCTCGAGTATTCCGCGCCGGTAGATCTCGTCCATGGCGTGCCACCTCATTTGCTGATCGGCCATCCACGCGAAGGTCTCCGCCGGCGGCCAATAGCCGCGCAGTCCCACCTGTACGAAGTGCTTTCCCTGGATTGCTCCGGATTCGATCAGCCTTCGCATCGGGGTGCCGTGACTCGCATAGTTTCCGTCTATCTCCTCGGCGGTGTCGGCATGCGCGTCGAAATGCACCATGCCGATCTCGCCCCATCCGATGGCTTCGGCCACCGCGGTGGCCGATGGCCAGGTAATCGCGTGGTCGCCCCCAAGCACCAGGGGTATGATTCCACGAGAGGCTACTTCAAAGACGCGAGCGCGAATCGCAGCTGAAGACGGCTCCCAGAGTCCATGAGAACATAGCGCGTCTCCGTAGTCCACGACTTCTGCCTCTTCGAAGATCTCGATCCCATAGTCCATGTGATAGGTGCCAGGGCCGTAGGCGAGGGCGCGCAGCGCGCGCGGAGCGAAGCGGGCGCCGGGGCGATTGGTTGTCGAGGCGTCCCAAGGCGCCCCTATGACCGCGATATCGGGCTGCCATTCATCCAGCTGTTCGGCTTCGCTTAGGAACGGTCGCTGCGCGAAGGTAGCCATCCCTTGATAGGAAGCGGTGTCAAGCTGAGCCTTCATTCCCGGAGGGAGATCTCTTTTCCCCACGTGGCCTCCTAGATCAATTACGAATTCGCCTCCAAGGCTAGCGAGCGCCCCGGGCGCTCGAGAGCGCGAAATAGCTTCAACTGCATCGCTGGTTCAAACCAGAACTGCGCGAATGGCTCATCAAGTGTGGTTATGTCTCTATCTAAGGATCTCGGTGGCGATAGAGTACGAGTTGTGCGGGGCTCATTCGCGAGGTTTCGCGAATTTGAGCGATCGAAGCGAGGAAGCGATATGAAGACAACGCAGGTAACGCTGGTGTCTCGCCCCAGCGGGATTCCCACACTAGAGGACTTCGGGCACGCGATAGTCGAGCTGCCC
>JAJYGZ010000038.1 GCA_021790495.1 Actinomycetes bacterium | reverse complement strand
TCGTCGCGGTCTGGAGCGACATGTACCCCGAGGGCTCTCCTTCGTAGTTAGATACGCTCCAAGCCGGCTGGGTGTTGGATGCGGGGATGGTTATCGTCTTTGGGGCGTAAAAGATCTTCGAAGGGCTGATTCCCTGGGTGAGCGCCTCGGCGAGGGCGATGATCTTGAAGGTCGAGCCCGCTGGCCGTTGTGCCTGGGTGGCCATGTTGAACTGCGATGCTGGTTCAGAGGATCCAAATCCAAGCCCGCCGACGAGGGCTTCGATGGCGCCATTGCTGGGATTGATCGAGACCAGTGCTCCGCTGGGCTGGCGCTTGAGTTTCGGAATCGATGCATCGAGCGCGTTGCGGGCGGCGACTTGGTCGGCGGGAACTTCGGTGCTCACGATCTTGAGTCCGCCGTGCTCGATCAAGTCGATTCGTTTGGAGAGAGTCGGCCCGAGTGCCGGGAGAGCCTCTGCTTCGGCCAGTACCTGCTCGGAGAAATAGCCCATCGTGGGAGTAAGGGCGCCCGTAGCTGGTGACAGCTCTAGTCCAGTGGTTGCCGCCTTGTTGTATTGGCTAAGCGTGATCTCGTTTTGCGAATACATAGCCGCGAGCACCGCGTTGCGGCGACTGATTGCAAGGCCGGGGTGAATGAGGGGATCATAAGCCGAAGGAGCGTTTATCAACCCAGCCAAGGTCGCTGCCTGATAGAGATCGAGATTTGCGGCCGGGCGGCCAAAGTAGCGCAAAGAAGCGGCTTGGGCTCCGTAGCTTCCTTCGCCCAGGTAGACGTCATTGAGATAGGCGTCGAGCACGTTCTCTTTGGTGGTGCCGGTGAGAGAACCCAGCGAGAGCAGGATCTCGTGGAGCTTTTCGGGCAAGGTGCGTTTTGGAGTGCCTAGTTCTAATTTGACGAGCTGTTGTTCAATGGTGGAGCCGCCCTGTTGCACGCTTCCCGATGAGATATTTGCCAGCGCCGCGCGCACGATGGACCGGAAGTCGATGGGACCGCGGATCCAATACCGCTTGTCTTCGATGGCAATTGTCGCCATGGGGAGGTACTTGCCGAGGCTCGCATACGGCACCGGCACCCGGACAATGTCGGTCGGAACGCTGGTAATCAGGGACCCATCCGAGGCGACGATGGTACTCACCTGAGCGGTAATGGTTGGGTTGTCGGCCTTTACCCTGGGTACAGTACAGGCGCTCAAGGTCACTAGGGCAAGGAGGGGCGCCAGCAGGCGAACGCTGTCGGGGCGACCAATCTTGAAACGGCTCCAGTAAGTGCGCATCAGTCCTGCATGGCTCGGTTTGCGCCCGCTTCACGGACGACGAGGTGGCTAGGGGCCGCTTCGTCGCTCCAGTTTTACGGGAAGGTCATCTAACGGAGGATTGCATTCCTTAACAGCCAACTTTACACGCGTATCGCGGTCGGGTGGTCTCCGGGGTATTGCAATCGTGTAATTCCAAGGTCGCCGTTGGGGAGAAATTTCGGGTTGCTGTACTCGCCTCAAGCATCGAAGTAATCGAGCTCGGCCTCCTCGGGTGATCTACTTGGCGTCGGCGATGATGGAGCCGACTCGGCTGCCAAGGTCGGGGTGGCGAGAATTGAGGACGACGGCGTAGATAATTGCGAGCGCGACAATGCCGAGGGCAATGTAGGGGAAATAGCCAAATGGAGCTGGCTGCCCGGGCTTTATCAGCTCATAGAGCGGGTATCCGATTGCTATGACACCTAACACCGGGAGGATCCCGTGGCGAATGAGTTCGAAACGATCGGGATGGAACTTGCGATAGTAGATGGGGAGCGCACGGTTGGCAACCAGATACACCAAGGCGATGAGGATTGTGCCAAGCGTCGCCACTTCGCCAAAGAACACGATCGGATCGGTGCGCCCCCCAAAGACAAAGGCCACCGCGAGCGCCAAGCCCAAGAAGATCACAAAGCTCGCCCAGGGAGTCTGGTGCTTGGTCGAGACTTTGGAGGCCCAGTGCGGAAGGAGGCCTTCGCGGCCAGAGGAGAAGATTATTCGCGCCTGGGAGTTGGCTCCCGATATTAGCGATCCGATGATCGAGGTCATTCCGGCGATGTAGGCCAAAAAGAGAAGCGGCGAGGCGACCGCGTGGGCGGCATCCAGAAACGGAACGGAAGAGTTGGACACGTTGTCGATGTTGTTGCCGAATCCCACCACTGTGGCAAATGCGAGGAAGATAAAGGTTACCGCCATGATCGCGATCGATCCAAAAACCGCCTTGGGGACATTGTGCCGGGGATCCGTCGTCTCTTCGGCCATTGCCGCTGAGTTTTCCCAGCCGACGAAGAGAAAGATCGCCAGCGGGAAGCCGAGCGAGAGTCCAAAGAAGCCTCGGGTCAGCTTGGCGGGATTAAAGATTTCAAATGTGATCGAACCGGGATGCTTTGCGATCACAACGACCGAGACGACAACCAGGATCACCATCTCGAGCGCGAAGAAAGTTGCGGCGACCTTGGTGGAGATCTTCGCGCCGCGATACATCAAGTATGTGGCACCGGCGGTGAAGATCGACGAGTAGATCTCCCATGGCGCCGAGAAGTGGGTGTACTTGACCAAAATGGCGTCGAACCAGCCCCCGGAGATAACAACAACCGCGGCAATGGCGAGTATGTATCCCGCCGATATGATAACCGCGGTGGCGATGGCCGCGATAGGTCCGAATGTCTTGCCGATGAAGGTTACGAACGATCCCGCCGAGGGCGTGGAGCGCGAGAATTCGGTCAGGGTGTTTCCGAGAATCGCTATCGCAATCGCCGCAGCGACGATCGTCAGCGGCGAAGCGAGTCCTGAAGTCGCCGAGATCACCCCAAAGGAGAAGTAAAAACTCATCGCCGGAGCGATGTTGGCCATCGTCGCCGAAGCGATGTCAAATACGCCGAGCGAGTTTCGGGCCAGGCGCACAATTTGTTCGTTCTGAGAAGTTTCGATGCCTATATGTTTTCGAACATGGACCGAGGCATCTTCTTCTTCGGGAGCCGCTTGGTGCCCGTCGGTCTCTTCGTTGCTCAATGGTTCCTCCGCGCGCCGATCTGCTTTAGCTAACTTAGCCCCGCTTACAGTTTGGTGCCGATTCCCCTGGTTCGGTCGCAGCAACGCTAATTGCGGCCTGAAATGCGCTGTAGCCATCGCTTTTGATTAGATCCTGTCGTCAAATTCGGTTACCGTGATTTGGGGTGCGGGACAATGACGATGGATACGGCTGATGCGTTAGCCGAACTTCGCTACGTCGAACTCGCCACAGCGCCCACCCGCCCCCTCAATTCCCAACTCCCCCTTCCCCCCCCCCCCCACCCCCCCCCCC
>JAJYGZ010000340.1 GCA_021790495.1 Actinomycetes bacterium | reverse complement strand
TCTTATCAACGTGCTGGAACGACATCTCCGAAATGTGTACCAGACCTTCGATGCCTTCGGCAACCTGGACAAAGGCTCCAAACGGAACCAGCTTGGTAACTCGGCCGTAGACCAGTTCACCCGGCTTGTGAGCGCTGGCGAACTCCTGCCACGGGTCGCGCTGGGTCGCCTTGAGTGAGAGGGAGATCCGCTCCTTGGAGCGATCTACCTCAAGGACAAGGACTTCGATCTCGTCGCCGACTTGAACGACCGAGGAGGGATGGTCGACGTGCTTCCAGGACAGCTCCGAGACGTGGACCAGACCGTCCATGCCACCGAGGTCGACGAAGACTCCGAATGCCACAACCGAAGATACGATGCCCTTGCGGACCTCTCCGGGAACCAGATTCTCGAGGAACTCTTCACGCTGTTCCTTTTGCGTCTCCTCGAGCCAGGCTCGGCGAGACAGAACGACGTTATTCCGATTTTTGTCAAGTTCAATGATCTTGGCTTCCATCACCTTGCCGATATACGGGGTGAGGTCGCGAACCCTGCGGAGTTCTACCAGCGAAGCCGGCAAAAATCCGCGCAGTCCTATGTCGACGATGAGTCCACCTTTGACGACTTCGATGACCGGGCCGCGCACAGCGCCGTTCTTCTCCTTGATCTCCTCAATCGATCCCCAGGCGCGCTCGTACTGGGCGCGCTTCTTGGAGAGGATGAGACGACCTTCCTTGTCCTCCTTTTGGATCACAAGGGCTTCGATCTCGTCGCCTACCGCTACGACTTCGAAGGGATTGACGTCGTGGCGAATGGAAAGTTCCCTGGCGGGAATAACTCCCTCGGACTTGAAGCCAATATCGAGTAGAACCTCGTCTTTGTCTACTCTGACGACCTTGCCTTTGACAATGTCACCGTCGTCGAAACGAACGATGGTCTGTGCGATAGCTTCGTCGAAGGACATATCGCCGAGATCGTCTTGAACAATAACTCGCGGTGAAAAACCTTCTGGGGCTGCCTGCGAATCCTCGGGCAAAACCTCAGAACTGCTTACCGAATCGGACATGGATATAGAACGCCTTTACTCTCAGATACTCGAGCTTGTAGCAAACCTTGCTCATAAGACTCCCCCTTGATCATAACGCCGTGGCGGGGCGCTATCGCCCCTTCGAGGCCATAAACGCTGTATTACAATTGATGACGGTCTCTCCAGGTAAATAAGCAACCGAGTCCGAGTGCATCCCAGCGGCGATCTTCAACGGTTTGGAGCAGCCTTTTGCCACAGCTCACTGCTGTGGGGAAGTTGCTACTTTGCATCTCCCCATCGTTGCACGACATATGAGTTGACGGCAAGCGGCACCCGCAGGCTCGCTGCGGCCTCCATAGTGGCCGAGACGATATCTCGGAGTTCCTCGGCAAATTCATCCTTGGCTTCTACCAGGATCTCGTCGTGCACTTGGAGCACTACAAGGCCTTTGGCGGGGTCAATGGCTCTATCCAGGTTTACCAGGGCAATCTTGAAGATATCGGCTGCCAGCCCTTGAATTCCAGAATTCATCGCCTGGCGCTCCGCTCCCTGGCGCACCCGGAAATTCTCGTCAGAGAGTTCCGGGATGCGTCGGCGCCTGCCGAACTCAGTCTCGGTGTAACCTAGCCGCCGAGCTTTTTCGACTACTTCCTCCATATAGCGACGCACATAAGGGAAGGCATCGAAAAAACTCCGCAGAATGCCCTCAGCCTCCCCCACGTCGATATTCAAACGCGCGGCGAGGCCATAGGCCTCCATGCCATAGGCCAGACCGTAGGCCACCATCTTGGCCTTGGCTCGTTGCTGGGAAGTCACCTCGCCTGGATCGACCCCGAAAACCCGCGCTGCGGTACGGGTGTGAATGTCGGACTCACTGGTGAAGGCCTCTATCAGGCCGGGGTCACCACTTAGGTGGGCGATCACTCGGAGTTCTATCTGCGAATAGTCGGCCACCACCAGGCTGGCACCACGAGGTGCTACGAAAGCGTAGCGAAAGCGCTTCCCGATCTCGGTGCGGATCGGGATGTTATGCAGGTTGGGATGGTCCGACGAAAGCCGACCCGTCCTTGCCACCATTTGATTGAACGTCGCGTGGATCCGTCCGTCGGCGCCAACTTCGCTAATCAGGCTCTGGCCATAGGTGCTTCGCAACTTCTCGACTTCGCGGTATCTCAAGATCTCCTCGATAATCGGGTGCGCTCCTTTGAGCTTTTCGAGCGTCTGCGCGTCTGTCGAGAAACCCGTCTTGGTTTTTTTGGGTGGCGCGAGACCCAACTCTCCAAAAAGAACTTCGCCAAGCTGCTTGGTTGAATTGACATTCAGGTTTCGTCCAGCCAAGTTTCGGATCGACTCCCCAAGTCGAGCAGCCTCTGAGGCGAACTCCTTGGCGAGCTCCACGAGAGCATCGCGGTCGACCGCGATGCCAGCTACCTCCATCTCGGCCAATACCACCAGCAGTGGCAGTTCCACCTCTGAATATAGCCAGCTCATGTCGGCCTTGCGGATCTCAGCTTCGAGGAATTCTCCCAACAGAATCGCTTGGGCCGCCTCTGAGGCTAGGGCAGTGCTGTCACCGCTAGAAAACAGGTCGGCCTCGGCCGGTCCGGTCGAAGCTAGCGGCGCGAGAGGTGGAATCGACCCTCGGTAGTGGTTGAGCAACGACCCAATCGAGTAGTCGCCAATCGAGGAGTCCATAAGATAGGCGGCAAGACCAACGTCGGTGCCAATCTTGGGCGGCGCGAGCGAAAGCTCGAGAAGACGTCGAACCAACTCTTTGAGAGAAGCTCCAACTATTCCGACGGTGCCCACCACCGAGATCAATCCGCTAAGGGTGGCCGCCTCGTCGTTCCCGGGTATTTCACGAACGACAGATCTGATTCCGCGCGGCTCGACACCCGATCGCCAGGAGATGGCCATCGAGGTTATCGGGGAGCGCCCCGCCTCGTGGGCCCATTCAACGGCGATGCCGACAGTACCGGAGAAGCCACCTTCGGGTGCGCCGAGCACACCCTGACCGGAGAGGAGTTCGTGAGGCACTTCCGCATGTCGCTGATCGTCGCCACTGTGCTCGCCGTGGGTCACATGTCCGAGGTAGTCCCAGGCGTTCAATGCGCGTGCCCCGAGACGCTTGGACTCAATAAGGTCGAAGAATTCGCGTGCTTTGGCATCATCAAGGGGACCGAGCGCGAGGTCATCCAGTTCCACGCCGAGATCGATCTCGTGGATCAAAGGCGTCATGGCCATGTTCAGCTTGAGTATCTCAAGATTGTCGCGCAGAGAAGTTGCAATGCGCGGCGGCAGCGCGTCAAGATTTT
>JAJYGZ010000362.1 GCA_021790495.1 Actinomycetes bacterium | reverse complement strand
AGTCTTCGAGGGGTTTTGTATCCATATCATCGCAGCTTAAGCGCGTTGGCGGCGTGCCTCGGTGCATGGGGCAAAACTCATTGTCATCGTTGGGAAAACTGCACTTTGGCTCGGCCAGCGATGGGACTACGCCAGCGCGCGTGCTATAACCCCAGACATGGGCCCGAGTCTGCTCAGAGGGGCTAAGATCTATATACGTTGCAGGTCGCCGCGCCCCGTTTGGGAACCAATTCGGTCATTCCTGCTGGAGAAAGTTTCCGGTGGGAGAATTTGACTTGAATTTGTATGGGCGATTCATGAACAAATACCGCACCAGTGAGACATTTGTCCGGGCATTTCGTTACTCGGTGACCTCGGGTGTCTCGGTAATCATTGGCCAGGCGGTGCTCTTTATCTGCTTCGGCCTCTCAAGGCGCTTTTCGGCAACTACCTCGAACCTCATAGCCACTGCGGTTTCTGCAGTGCCGGCGTACTATCTCAATCGTGCCTGGGCATGGGGGAGAACCGGAAGATCACACTTTATGAAAGAGATCTTCCCGTTTTGGGGTCTGGCCTTTTTGGGTTTGGGAATCTCAATGTTTACTGTCTCTTTTGCGGACCGGTTTTCCCGTAGCAACGGTTACTCGCATATGCAAACGGCGCTGGCGGTCAATTTTGCCTCGATCTTCGCATTCGGTATTCTCTGGGTGGGAAAATTTTTCATCTTCAACAAGTTCATTTTCAACTCCGACGCGGCTGATCTGGCATCAGCTCTGGAGTCCAACGAAGCAGTTTGACCCAGCTTCGCGGGTTTATCGAGGAGTGGGAGAATCCAATGGACGTTTTCGAGGCGGCAAAGTCGGTAGTTTCACCGAGCAACAAGATGCTTGAGGAGGCTCGTTCGCGACAACTCCGCCTGACTAAGCCGCCGTACTCTCTTGGTCGACTCGAAGAAATTGCAAATCGCCTTAGCGCGATTTGCGGGGTAGTTCCGCCATCGATCCCATCTCGACCGGCGCTCGCGGTCTTCGCGGGCGATCATGGGGTGCTCGCAAGTGGAGTCTCGCCATGGCCGGCTGAGGTCACCACCCAGATGATATATAACTTCCTGGCGGGAGGCGCAGCGGTGAACGTGCTGGCTCGCCGCTTTGGAATAGATGTCAAGGTCGTCGATATGGGGGTCGCCTCTGATCTCGATCCAGCCCCGGGCCTCATCGACAAGAAAGTTGCCAAAGGGACGAATAATCTTGCCACGGGTCCGGCGATGACGCCCGGCCAGGCGCGCGGTGCCGTTGCAGCTGGGTTCGACGTCGCCAATGAACTTGTGGACTCAGGGTATGACATTTTGCTCATCGGCGATATGGGAATAGGCAATACCACTCCCTCGGCCGCTTTGGTGAGCTATTTCTGCGACCTCGACGCATCTGTGGTGACCGGGCGGGGCACGGGCATTGACGACGATCTTCACGCTATCAAGGTCGCTATCGTCGCTAGCAGCGTGGAGCGAGCGCGTGCAAGCGCCACCGAACCGATCGAGGTGCTTGCCGAGATCGGTGGTTTTGAACACGGCGGAATCGCCGGGTTTATTATCGGCGCGGCATTTCGCCGGGTGCCGGTTGTTTTGGATGGCGTCATCGCGAACGCGTCCGCTCTGTTGGCTCAAGCGATATGCCCGGCGTCGATTGGTTACGCCTTCGCCGGACATATTTCCCGCGAGCCGGGGGCGATTCGTGCATTGTCCAAGCTTGGCTTGGATCCAGTGGTGGATTTGAATCTCGCCTTGGGCGAAGGCACCGGTGCTGCGTTGTCGTTCGGTACGATTGCGGCGGCGGCTGCATTGCTCGGCGAAATGGCCACCTTCGATGAGGCTGGCGTTACCGAGAAGTAACGCGCAAGGATTCGATCCCGCCCAAACCCGCCACCGGGTCTAGCTGGCGATCCCAGCGTTCAATCTCGCCTCGATGATCGCCTCGATCCCGTCAAGAAGGCGGGGAGAGAGGTCTCCGAGGTATTGGGCGACCGGGTGGTTGATCTCGTGTGCCAAAGATGCGGCTTCGTTGCAGTAGCCGCGCGCGACGGCGACACTTTTTTCAAGCGAGCCCGATATCAGGATCTCTCGCCTAGCGAGGTCGAGGTCCCCACCCAAAAGCGCTCCCGGACGGTTTCGTCCCAGAAGAGTCGCAAGTGTTCCGTTGGCAGGCTCTTGCTCAAGAGCAAAGATGGTTGGAAGAGTGTAGATTCCCTCAACTAGATCTTGAGCAGGGGGTTTTCCGAGTTCGTCGGATGTTCCGACGATGTCTAGCACGTCGTCGCGGATCTGATAGACCATGCCGAAAAGGTAGCCGACACGCTCGAGCTTGGTCGAAATGTCGCCGTCTAGCCCCGATGCGATGGCACCAATCTTGCACGAAGTAGCCATGAGCGACGCCGTTTTGCCCGAGATCGCGTTCAGATATTGTTCCTGGGTTCGGTTGATCTTGAACGCGGTGTTTACTTCGAGGATCTGTCCTTCGCATAGCCGAGCCAGGGTGTCGGCGAGCAGTTCCGCAACGGACTGACCGAGGCGCGCGGCGATTCCGGCGGCGCGGGCTAAGAGAAAGTCGCCAGCGACGATCGCGATCAGGTTCCCCCATCTGGAGTTGACGCTCGAGGCGTTTCGGCGCGTCGTGGCTTCATCCATTACGTCGTCGTGATAGAGCGAGGCGAGATGGACAAGTTCTACTGCAACTCCGGATAGCAGTACCGATTCGTCGATAGCGGCACCGCCCGAAGCTGCCGCTCCGATGGCCAGAGTGGGCCGGATTCGCTTGCCGCCGGCTTTGATCAGATGCGTGGCGACCTCGGAGAGATTTGGGTCGGCCGAAGCGACCGAGACCGCCAAGAGTCCCTCAAGGCGCTCCATATAGGAATTGAACCCCGGCAAGGGGATGTCGCTGAGCAGTTGCACTGCGTAATAGGCTAGGACACCAAGTCGGCGAATTAGTAATTCAGCGGTAAAAAAAGGGCAATAAGTCCTACGCCTGCGCCTCTGATCCGGAGGCGCCCCGAATGCCAATCATGGGATTATGTCGGTGCGAATTAGCTGTTTGGGCAGTTCAGCGCCCGTTGGCTCCCCAATTCAAAATTTCACGCCGAGTGGCGCCCGACTCCCCCGTCTAGGTAAAGGCGTGGGGGAGATTGGTCTTATGCTTTTTTCCAACTTTGGGCCTCGCCCCAGACCAGCAGCTGGAGACCTCGAGTGAAATCGCGGTGAGTGCGCAGATAGGAGGGGCGGCGGCGGGTCTGGTCGCGGTCCGATGGATTGTTGTCGATGCGGGATAGAAATCGGTACCGGCGGTGTTCTAGTT
>JAJYGZ010000310.1 GCA_021790495.1 Actinomycetes bacterium | reverse complement strand
AGGGCGGCACTCCGTACGCGATACGAGCTGCCGCGGCCCTTTTGGCCGAGAGCGCTCTGGTGAATCTGGGCATCAAAACACTTTTCGGACGAAGTCGTCCTAAATGGGATGGCGAGCTCCCTCACGACATCCGCCAGCCGCTAACCAGCTCGTTCCCGTCTGGACACGCCAGCGCCGCCGCATGTGCGGCAATTCTCCTTGGCGACGGAGACCGACTATGGCCGATCTATCTCGGACTCGGCGCGCTGGTTGCTCCGTCCCGGATTCACGTTCGGATGCATCATGCGTCAGACGTTTTGGCGGGCATCATGATAGGTGCCGCATTCGGACTCTTGGTCAAGAGAGTCTTCCCGATCCAAAAACAAGGACGCCGATTTTGAGCAGATCGTCTGTAGCCGCCGCTGGGGCGGTACCCACAAAGAGAACCGCCACCAATGAGCTCCTGGTATGTTTGGTACACCGGCCCCTTTATGACGACTGGACCCTTCCAAAAGGCAAACTTGAGCACGGTGAGTCACACCTGGACGCCGCGTTGCGCGAAGTGGCCGAAGAAGCAGGCCTCACTGGACGGATTCTCGGCGATCAAACCCGACAGACCAGCTACGTCGACCACCGTGGGCGCGCAAAAATCGTCACGTACTTTCTCATGGCGGTAGAGAATGAGGACTTCGTGCCCAACGAGGAAGTCGACCGTTGCGAATGGCTTTCGCCCTCCGACGCCGTTCGACGCCTCACTTACGGCCACGATGCGCAAATCATAGTCTCCTTGCTTGAGCAAGCCGCGGAATAATCGACCCATAGAAATTCGTTCAAGAGGATTAATGACATTTCAAAGCTTCTCTATTAATTACGATTATCGCTGTCCTTATGCACGGAACTTGAACGAATACGCCGTTGAGGCGCTGAGGCTTGGCGTGCCCTACGAAATCAAGTTCGTGCCTTTCAACCTTTCGCAGGTGCATGTCGAAGAAGGTGCTCCGCCCATCTGGGATGACCCCGAAATGATTCCGATCCTGATGGCTAACGAGATCGGCTACATCGTCTCGCAGCTGGCTCCGGATCGGTTCTTGGACGTACACCTTGCTCTCTTTTCTCTTCGCCACGACGAAGCCAAGAATCTTAAGGACAGAGACGAGGTCACCAAGATTCTGGTTACCCAGGGCGTGGATGCATCCAAAGTCTTCGACGCCTTTGATTCGCGCCGTTTTTCGAATCTTGTCCGTGAACTTCACGAAGACCAAGTTGACAGGCTGCAAGTCTTCGGTGTCCCGACTCTTTTTCACGGCCAGACGGCGGCGTTCGTTAGAATCATGGAACGGCCTTCGCAATCCGAAAAGAGCGTCGTCTCGGTGCTCGACAGAGTGATCGAACAGGTATTTGAGCACTCAGAGCTGAACGAGATCAAGCACACAAGCCTCGATCGATAAGCAACCTAGCTCTTCGCATTAGGTTTGGCAATAAAAGCCTGTGCCGATAGAAGTATCATCGTGACATGGAGTTGGCACGACGAACAGTCCTAGTCACCGGCGCGGGATCTGGCATCGGGCGCGCAATCGCACTTCGAATTGCCCGGGACCAAGCCCGAGTAGTGGTATGCGTCGACAAAGACGCTGAAACGGCGGCTGAAACGGCGGAGCGGATCGCAGCGAGCGGCGTCGATAGCTACTCGATCGCAATAGATCTCGCCGACGAAGTGGCAATCGATATGCTCGCCAAAATCGTCTTGGAGAAGCACGGCGTAGTCGACCTTCTTGTCTCCAACGCAGGCGTTTCGTTCGAGGGGGGCCTCGATACCCAAGAAAGCGCCTGGACGACATCGTGGGACGTAAACCTTATGGCGCAAGTGCGGCTGGCCCGCTTGCTGGTACCAAACATGATCGCCAATGGCGGAGGATACGTGGTCAACACAGCTTCAGCGGCGGGTCTGCTGACCAGCCTTGGAGCGCTGTCGTATGCGGTCACCAAACATGCTTCGGTGGCATTCTCGGAGTGGCTCGCCATAACTCACAAGCCCGATAATATCCGCGTTTCGGTTCTGTGTCCGATGGGCGTCAGAACCAAGATGCTCTTTCCCGACGGCGACGACGCGCCCGATTCGACCCGACTCGCCCAGAGCGCGGTACTTGAATCCGGGGAACTACTGGAACCTGAGCAAGTAGCCAATCACGTGGTCGAAGCCATTAACGCCGAGGAGTTCCTGATTCTTCCGCACCCGCAGGTTCGCGACTTCTACATGTTCCGCGCCAACAACACGGCCAAATGGATCACGTCTATGGCTAAATACCGGAAGAGCCTGATCGCCGAATAGCGCCTTGGCTAAAGCCTTGAGCCAAGAATGACGATCTGCAAACCATGGCAATGCTCGCCCCGAATGGTCCGCCAAGACAACAAGGACGCCGTCATTTGGCGATCGAGGGCGCGGCGTTGTCGTTGTTAAGACAATTCTCATCACAGAGTAATCACTCCGAGTGGTCGAGCGCCGAGACTATATGACCAGAACGCCGCTTCTCGGCAAATCGATGGAGGTCACATGAAAATCTCGAATCCGGTCAAGGTTCTCGTCACGGCGGGCGGCGGATTGGGGGCCATTCTCGCCCTACACCAGGCCCAGGGTTCCTTGCAATCTTCCAACACGTCATCAGTGTCGTCACCCGATGTGACCGCCACGGCAAAAGCACGCGTCACCGGGCTGGAAAGCGCGATTTCGTCACTCTCCGCCCAGGAAAAGGCGGTCAAAAATCAACTCTCACTAACCGCAAGCCAGCTGGCGCAAAAGCAGGCAGAACTCACCGCGGCCTCCAATGCGGCGCTTGCGGCCGAAGCCCAAGCGCAAGCGGCGGCGGCGAAAGCGACCGTTGCCGGCGTTGCCCAGTACTCCAAGAGCTCCTCGACCCTCTCTTCTCCAACAGTTGCATCCGCGACGACCAAGGCTTCAGCCTCAACGGGTGGCGACGACTCCTCGACCAGCCACGACGACTAGGGAGCAAGAGTGGCCCAACCGAAGCGGCGACCGTCCAAAGCCCGCAACACTGCCAGACGGCTCGTGCCGATCGCGATCATCGCGCCAGGCGCCGCGCTAGGCACCTATAGCGCTGTTTCGTTCGTTTCGAGTCCTCGACACCTCTACAATTCCGCCCAACTTGCCGCTTCCGCCGCCCAGGCACGTCGCGTTCGAGCCGCGGAGCAATCCTATGCCCAGGTGGTCAACGCGATCAACCGGTCCGCCGCGCTCTTGGCCAACCTGCAGTCAAAATCAAGCTCAGACCAGGCCAGCCTCGGCGCGATTCAAAGCGGGATCTCATCGATCGCGGCCACAAAACCGCCGACTCCC
>JAJYGZ010000026.1 GCA_021790495.1 Actinomycetes bacterium | reverse complement strand
ATGGGATTGATCATAGCGGGTGGGTGTGACAGTTGGGGTGGGGTAGATCTCTTACTGACGGTACGTACGGGATGCGTCTACGACCATTTAAGTTGCTTATGCGTCTTGGCGCGCCAGAGTGCTTCAGTTCATGAAGTTCCAATTTCTGGCAATTTGCCAGTGATATCATTTCAAGAGTGTGCAAAGCGTCAATATCATTTGCACTCAAGTGAAGACTGGGGTGATTTTGGGCGTAAGTGGCTTTGTCATGTCAGTCTGGTTTCCCAGCCATGTGGTGGGCTTGTCAAATAGCCAGCGGTGACGATTGCTAAGAAGCCTGAACAGCCAAATGCCCCATTGCCTAGTCGTTTCTGGCCTACGCCTTTGACATATCTAATCGCAGAAGAATTACGGTCAGAACAACCACCGGAATCAGTGTCAAAAGCGACATCACCCGATAGCCCAGATAAGTCGCAACGACTCCAAACACGAGAGGAGTCACCACTGATGCGCCGCTGGTCGTTGCGAAAAGGACTGCGTTCGCCTTCGCGAGATCCGCGGAACTGCTACTTTTGGCAACCAGAGAAAGCGACACTGGGAACACCAACCCGTGAGGTACCCCCAGAATGGCCATCGCAACCAACAGCCAGATGTAACTATGACCGAAGCCAAGTACCACGATTCCCGTAAGCGTGACGAAAGCGGCGACACGCAGCAGCAAGCCACCCCTTGGTCCTGGGGGTTTCCACACCAGAAGTGAACGCGCCCCCAGGGACACGGCAAAAAAGACAGAGAATGACAACTGCGCCAATGACGCTGAAGCCCCATAGGAAAAGTGGGCGATCAATGCGCCGAAGCTTGTTATTGCCACAAATGGAATCTGATAAAGAAGCAGCGCCACAATGGCTTGGCGAAGGTGCGGATTATCTCTGATATGCGCAGGGAAAGAACCCTCCTTTTCGGTTTCCGTCGAAGGTTTCACTTGGGATACGACAAAAGCGATAAGTGCTGCGCCAGCCAGCGGAAGCGGCAGGAAGGCGAGTATCGCCACTTTTAGGGATCCGCCGCTCACACGCAATATAAGCGACTCAGCAAACGGTCCCAGAGCCAGACTCGCGCTCAAAGCAACCGTATAGGCACTGATCGACCTACCTTTTGCGACACCAGGGACCTGACCGGCAAGCGTGGCCAGCACCGTCATCACCAAGCCGCCTGCAGCTCCAAAGATCACTGCCGAAATCAGGTAGGTGGGAAGACTGCTTCCGGCAACAGCCACAACTATCGCGAAGCTTGTCCCGACGAGTCCGACCAATGCCATGCGCCGAAGACGGACAGACTGCAGCCGCCTTGCCAGCCACAAGTTCGCCAACGCACCAACAGCGCCTGCCAACGTTATGCTAAATCCAACGATTGTCGGACTCAATTTCAACAGAATGTGGCCAAAGGGTCCGATTGTGGTCTGAACCGCGTTTTGAGTCGATCGGAAAAACGCCGTTGCCAGAAGCAAAGCCGCAAAAGGCACAATCTTTGACCGGAACCTACTTCGTGCCGATCCCCCTCGAGCTATATCCACGTCACGTAATTCTGAGATTCCAAATATTTAGATTGCAAACCAGGTCATATCTCATCTCTAAAACTCACTGGGAAACGAGGCCAACCACTGAGAAAGCGGAGAAGCGCCAAGCCCAAAACCATTCCAAAACTCCGCCCGCCCAGGCGCGGTGCGTCGGGGACCTCTTCCCGAAGCGCGAGTACCTTTAGGACCAAATTGACCCGTCAATATCTCTTTGAGGTCTCTTTCGCAAAGTAGTGCACTCGTCTTGCGACGATCATACTGCCCACCAAATAGTACTCGACCGGTCCCCCAGACCTCACCCGAACGATGGCGGATCCCCATCAACTTGGTCCAATTTTTTGGGAGCCGGCCACCCTCTGGGTCACGAAAGGTCGGAGTTACTGGAGAAGAACGCTATAACTGGCCAACAGTCGCGAAACACATCTCTATTCGTGAAGTGCGAGCCAGCGTTCTTCGGCAACACTCAGCGCCTGCTGCACGCTCTCTAATTCTGCGCCGAGCACCGCTTGACTCTTATGATCGTCAGACGACAAAATCTTGTCGGTCAGGGTAGTTCGTCTTCGATCAAGGCGGGTCATCTCCTTCTCGGCGTCGCGAAGTTGACGACCCCGTGGAACGTTCGATGTAGCGCCTGGCGCCAAAGAAGAAGTACTTTGTCCAGCTTGTGACAAGGGACTCGCAATGACACCGGTCGCTCGGGCAATCCACGCATCGATCCCACCCGGGACGTCACTGATCGTCCCATTCTGGTGAACCTCCAGTAGCCGATCGGTCGTGCGGCTCAGGAAGGTTCGATCGTGAGAAACGACAATTACCGTTCCGGGCCACTGGCGCAGGAACTCCTCGACGAAACGAATTGTCTCGAGATCAAGATCGTTGGTCGGTTCGTCGAAGAATAAGACGTTGGGACGAGTTGATAGTGCGAGCAGCAACTGCAAGCGACGACGTTCACCTCCCGAAAGATCCCGGGCTTTGGTCGAGGGCAGTGATCCGGTGAACCAGAAGCGCTTCATGAGGGCTATGTCGGCGGGTGAACCGGGGACGCCTTGTGGCCCCGCGACCAGTTCCTGAACAGTCTTCTCCAAATCGAAGCCACCAGTACCTTGCTCTAAATACGCGGTCCGGATGGTCGACCCATGCTTGACGGTACCCATAGAGGGCTTCAGCTGCTGAGCTAGAAGACCGACAAAGGTTGACTTTCCCGCACCATTGGGTCCGACAATTCCGATGCGGTCGCCCGGGCCCAGTTCGAGGTTGACGCCGGAAAGAATTTGGCGCCCGTTGGCGTAGGAGAATGCAACATTGTGTGCTTGAATCACCATGGTGCCTAGTCGCGGCATTTCAACGTTCAGATCAAGGGTTCCGGCACGAGCCGCTGCCTCTGGACGACTCGTCAGAAGTCGTTCGGCCGCGTCAATACGGGCTTGAGGCTTCGTGGAACGGGCCTTCACGCCGCGACGCAGCCAGGCCAATTCGGTTCGAGCGAGGTTGCGACGCGTCTGTTCCGTCGAAGCCGCTTGTTCGTCACGCTCGGCCTGCGCCTCCAGCAACCGCGAGTAGCCGCCCACGTGAACGAACGCCCTACCACGGTCGATTTCGACCATGCGCGTCGTCACCTGATCAAGAAGAAACCGGTCGTGGCTCACCAGCACGACGGCACCTCGAAAGTTGAGGATCTGCTGTTCGAGCCACTGGATTGCGCTTAAGTCGAGATGGTTGGTTGGCTCGTCGAGAATCAGGACATCAGTTGGCTCGGCGAAGAGACTAGCGAGTGCCACGCGCTTGAGTTGCCCG
>JAJYGZ010000053.1 GCA_021790495.1 Actinomycetes bacterium | reverse complement strand
ATAAATTAGCTCTGACCAGCATAAACGCGGTGGGCCCGGCGGGACTCGAACCCGCGACCAAGGGATTATGAGTCCCCTGCTCTAACCGACTGAGCTACAGGCCCGGATAGATACTAATTGCGAAAGCGCAGGTGTGCATCGCGTACTTTCGCGGAGCGCGCATCAAAATGTGCGATCTTCGCCTAGTTTGCACTATGTGGACCTCAATGGAGACATCGGAGAATACTTCGCGGCCAGCGCTAACCACGCCCACAATGACGAAGCACTTGTTGGTGCCCTGACAAGCGCGAACATTGCTTGCGGCTTTCACGCAGGCGATCCACTCACCATGCGCCGAACTGTCGCGCGCTGCTTATCGTCGGGGGTCGTCGTCGGGGCGCATCCGTCCTATCCGGATCTCGCCGGCTTTGGGCGACGCCACTTAGCGATGACCCACGAAGAACTCGCAGCAGCGATTACCTACCAGATTGCCGCACTTGCCGGAATCGCCAAAACGGCTGGCACCTCGATGAAGTATGTCAAGGCCCATGGAGCGCTTTACAACCGAACATTCGCCGACGAAGCTGAAGCCGCGATAGTCGTAGACGCCGTCGCGGGTTTTGACCCACTGCTCACCATCCTTGGCCAACCCCAGAGTGCACTTGAAGCCATATCGAGGGAAAAGGGAATCAGCTTCGCCCGAGAAGGCTTCGCCGACCGCCGTTACGACGAGCACGGCGCGCTGATTCCCCGCGACGACCCTCGTGCAATGATCACCGACCCCAGCCAACAGATGGCCCAGGCGCTCGCCCTGGCAACGGGGAGCCCGATCGAATGCCTAAATGGGCGCAAGATTCGTTTGGAAGTGGACTCGATTTGTGTGCACGGCGACAGCCCGGCTGCGGCCGCAGCGGCAGTCGCGATACGTCGGGCGATGCAGGAAAACCGAATTACGGTCGCGTCCTTTTGCTGACCTTTGCCGACTATGGCGAGGGCGCCGTGATGTTTCACTCTGAGACCTCGACCAAGATCGCGAGCCTGTGCGCCAGCTTGCTCGCCCACACGCCGAACATCGTGGACGACGTAGTCGCTACGGCTCACTACGGCCTGGTCGAGTTCGATCCCGACTTGACGACAAGTGCCGAGATCCAAGCGCTGCTTCAAAAGCTCGCCAACGAGCCAGCCCCAGTCAAAAGGTCCAAAAGACGCTTCATCGTCGAGATGACCCTAGACGGAGAAGACCTCAACGACCTCTACGCGTTTAGCGGCGTAGCCCAAGACGAACTCGCCGAACACCTCGGGGGCCACATCTTCACCGTCGCCCATTTCGGATTTTCTCCCGGCTTCATCTATCTTGAGGGCCTCGACCCCAAGTTCCACATCCCTCGTAAAGCAAAGCCCCGCACAAAGGTCCCGGCCGGATCGGTAGCCATTGGCGGCAGCTATCTCGGGATCTACTCAAGCGAAACGCCTGGCGGCTGGTCTTTGATCGGTGGCAGCCCCACTTCGCTCTTCGACCCGTCCAAGACTCCGCCAACCGACCTGTTGCCAGGCGACGAGATCGAATTTCACATTGTCAACGCGTTGGCCGAAGCGCCGATCGATACCTTGGGCACGCGGGCGTCTCGCTCAGCGCCCCGAGAATTCCCTATCGTACTAAGGGCAGAAAAAGTACAGGGAAGTGCACTTCTTGAGGATCTGGGCCGGAAAATGAGCGGGTACTGGGCGGTGCCGCGCGCCGGGGCCATCGATATTTGGTCGCATCGATCCGCCAACGCACTAGTGGGAAATCCCCCAGGACTTGCCGCCGTTGAGTTCTCCCCTGGCGAAACCATCTTCACCGTGCTGGGCGACTGCGTTCTCGCAACCACGGGATCGGTTCGACAGATTGAGCTAGACGGGGGTGAAATCGCGGCCAACCGCTCATTTCTTGCTCCCGCCAATTCACAGCTTGTGATTCGAACTGGCGGGAGCGGCAGCTATTCGTATCTCGGAGTCGCTGGAGGATTCTGGGCCCCGCTCCAGTTCCAAAGCAGGAGCCGCGACATTTTAGCCGGTATCGGCCCACCAGCGATAAGTGCCGGAGATGTCCTTTTCAGGGGAACTCCTCATGGTCCCCCGCGAGACCATATCAGGGTACAGAATCGATCGATTCACACGATTCGAACCACCGCAGGTCCGCACTTTGCCCAATTTGATCCGCCCGACGTTGCTGGGTTTCTTGCTGGAGAATTCCGCGTTTCGCAGATGACCTCTCGCGTCGGAATCAGACTCGAAGGAGCGGCGATTTCGCAGACCCCAGGGCGTGGTCTAACCGAATCCCAGCCCCTTGTGCGCGGCGCGATCCAGGTTCCGCCCTCTGGCGAGCCGATGGTGATGCTCGCCGACCATCCAGCCACAGGAGGATACCCCGTGATCGCCGTGGTAGTCGCGGCCGATCTCGGCGTTGTTGGCCAAGCTCGCCCCGGGGACCCCTTGCATTTTGAGATAATCGAGAGCCCCGCCGCCCTCAAGGGGCTCCGCGAGCGCAAGACAATTCAAGAATCCCAAGTTTTCGGGTATCGAACCTATGACGAACTGCGCGGACTCGGCTACTAGCGGACTCGGCTACTAGTCGAGCAATCTTGGGCCTAGCCGAGTACGACCGCAGCAATCTTTCGTACCGAGGTGAGGTCGCCGCCGGTGATAAGCGTGGTCACCACAGTCTCGTCCCACATGGCGAGCTCGTCGCGAATCTTGTCGGGGGGACCGATCAGAGCCACGTCTTGGATCATCTCAAGGGTAACAGCGGCCATAGCGTCTTGTTTGCGGCCATCCAAGTAAGCGTCTTGGATCTGCTTGCATTCAGCCCCGTATCCGAGCCTTACAAAGACGTCGGCGTGAAAGTTAGCCCCCTTGGCTCCCATCCCCCCCGCATAGAGCGCAATCATTGGCCGCAGCGAATCCGCTGCCTTTTCGATATCGTCATTTACCACCACGGGAACCGGGCAAAAGACCTCAAAAGTACTTGGGTCCCGGCCATCTGCACGGCGCGCAAAACCCTCGGCGAGAGCCTGACGGTAGAACTTGTCGCTCTTGGGCGAGAACCAAAAGGGGAACCATCCGTCTGAGATCTCTGCCGCGAGCGCGACGTTCTTGGGCCCCTCCGCCGCCAAGCAAATCGGCAAGTCCGCCCGCAGGGCATGAACCGTCGACTTGAGCGGCTTGCCGAGCTGGGATCCGCCCTGATAGGGGAGCTGGTAAAACTCCCCGTCGTAAACAAGCGGTTCTCGGCGAGCGAATACCTTTCGAACCACTTCGACGTACTCGCGCGTGCGTGCCAGCGGTTTCGGGTAGGGCTGGCCATACCAACCTTCCACGACCTGAGGGCCACTTGCCCCCAG
>JAJYGZ010000295.1 GCA_021790495.1 Actinomycetes bacterium | reverse complement strand
CATGGTCAAGATTCCCTATTCGAGCGCTCCGCTTAGATATGACTACCGCCTCACCGAGATAGGCCGCGATCTTTGGCCAATTGTAAATGCGATGCGCCAGTGGGGGGACAAGTATCGTGCTCCCATGGGTCCGCCGGTCGAGCTTGTCCATCGCGGCTGCGGCGAGATCATCACCGTAGTTCAGGTCTGCAGTGCTTGCGGCGAAGCGGTAAGTTCCGGTAATGTCACCGCGTCATTGACCCGGCCCCAACGCGAAAGCGTTAGCTGATCGAGCTGCGCGTTGGGCGTGGCGATCAAGTTATTTGCGCTAGCGAAGTCGCACTGGACGGAGCTGGCCGCTTCGGTTGATGGCAGTTATCCGGCGTTCGCGAGAGAGTTTCTATAAGTCGAAGTCGTAAGAAGCCCGCTGGACGAAGCGATCCCGCTGAGGGTCGCGCATTGGATTTGTCAGTTTGTTTTGCTCGTCATCTCCGCAGGTAGCAGCGGCCATTTCGACAATTCTTCGTATGTCGCCGCCCATCTGGTCGTCGAGCTTTGAGATCGCTTCGAAAGACCCGTCCTCCATTGCGGACTGTACGGTCGCTACGGATATTAGGGGAATCGGGCGAGATGCATGCGAGGGGAGCTTGCGCCATTCGCCGCGGGCGATATACACCAGAGACGGCGACCACGGATACTCCGCCCCGTTCCAAAACAGCCCGACCGCTCCGAGCACCGATAGGCGCGCAAAAAAGGAATCGTCGGATGAGAAGTGGTCGGCAAAATAGCGGCGCCTAATCGTCATTGAGGGCTGATCGCCGTCCATGGCCCGGTTCAGTGCGGTTGAGGACGTGAACCCGGTGCCCCGCAGCACGGTGAGGATCGCGTGCATTTGCTCTCGGGGGCAGTCATAAAGCGCGACTTCTGCGGCAACGCCTTGCTGCGGTGTTGTGTCGTACGCCTCACTCAAATGCCATCTCTCCACCGTCGGAACTATTTTCATGAGATAACGCCAACGCTTGCAACCGTGTTACGTGCCACGGCAAAGAATCTCTGGGCTGGGTCAAGCCCACTTGGGCTACATCCGGCAAAAGGGGGCAGATTAAGCCACGACCACGCTCTAGTCAATCCATCGCTGAGCCGGCTATTGCAGACGCAACGTGGGAGCCCAACCGCGGCCGAAGGTGCGCGACGGTGTGCGGCGCTATGTCTTGGTCGGTTCTCTCGACCTGAAAGAATGGAAGTGATTCTTTACAAATGTCGTACATGTAAGGTAATCTTGACACATTGTTGAGGCTCGGTGGAGGTGTCGGTGGAGGTGTCGGTGGATCTGGCGGGACGGCGCAAGCAGTTAGGTCTTACCCAGGACGAGCTATGTAGGCGCGTCGGCATCTCTCGCCAGACGCTTTCGTCCATTGAGAGAGCTTCTGAGCAGCCCAGAGTCGCTCTTGCTCTTCGAATCGCTGAGGCTCTTGGCGTCACGGTGGAGGAAATATTCGGCGGTGATTCGAAGGCCCCCACCATCGATGTTCAAGAGCCGCTCTCGGGAGTGGGGATCTATGGCGAGATTGGAGATCGCCTGGTAGTCCGTGCGATGCCATCGAGTCCCATCGATGGATTGTGGCAAGTGCCCAACGGCTTCTTGGACCCTTCATCGCACTTGACCCGGCTCGGCGACCCGTCGGTCCTAATCGATGGTTGCGATCCGATCCTAGGTATCGTGACCGGGTACCTCTCGCGGCGAGTGGGTGGCGACTTCAACTGGTGGTCGCTACCCAATGCGCAATCGCTCAGTAATCTAAGCGCCGGTAGATCGCATCTATGTCTGGTGCACGCGCCGGTGGGGGAGCCTCCGTCGCCGCTTGTTGATGCGTCGTCGGTGCTGTTTCCTCTGGTCCGTTGGGACTTATGCGTGGCTACCAAAGCAGGTAACCCGCTCCAAATTACCACGATAGAAGACCTTTTTCGCGACGATGTATCTTTTGCCCAACGGGTCAAAGGCTCGGGGATTCGCCAGCTGAGCGATCGTTATGCTGAGCAGGTCGGTTTTGTTCCCGCTTTTGCCGAGTCGTTTGACTCCCACTTGAGTGCCTGCAATGCGGTCCGATTCGGAAACTACGACGCCACTTTGACCATGGCTCCGGTGGCGGCTGCGACTGGGCTTGATTGGACGCCGGTAGGAGAACAGCAGAGCTGGCTAATCGTGGGTCCATCGGGGATGGAACTGCGCCGCATCAGGGATTCTTTATCCGAACTCTCGTCGTTTGCCACCGCAAAGATACTTGGGCTCGTTCCCAACTACCGGAGCGCAAGCTAGCTCTGGGCCAAAATTTGACCTATACCGCAATATCCGTAAAATCCGAAAGCGCATGATATGAAGAAGCTCGTGATATTTGTAATCGGCCTCGCTCTAAGCGCGTGTGGCACATCGTCGGTTGCGTCGGGTTCCGCCGGGCCGACCAGCACTACTTTGCCCCATGTCGGTGGTGTGGTTCGAGTCGCCTATGCCGGATCGCTCGTCGGGGCGATGGTTAATGAGATCGCTCCCGCGTTTCAAAGCGCAAGTGGTGTTCGTTTCGAGGGGCTCCCGGGCGGTTCTACAGCTCTGGTGAACCAAATCAAGAGTGGGACCGAGCCCTTTGACGTCTTCATTTCGGCTTCTCCGCAGGCGAATGATGCCCTGATGGGAGCAGCAAATGGAAATTACGCATCTTGGTACGCCGCACTCGGCACCTCACCGCTGGTAATTGGCTATAACCCCTCATCGCACTTCGCGAAGGCGCTTCTGCGAGGACCCTGGTATCAAGTTATGGCAGAGCCGGGCTTTGCGCTCGGGAGAACCGATCCAGCGCTCGATCCCAAAGGCGCGCTGGTGATAAAGCTACTGGAGCAACAGGCCCAACAAGTTCACGATCCCAAATTGGTTCAAGACGTACTGGGAGGAAGCGAAAACCCAAGCCAGGTCTTTCCCGAAGAGACCTTGGTAGCTCGACTTCAGACCGGGCAGCTGGATGCGGGCTTTTTTTATGCGAACGAAGCTCGACAGGCCAAGATCCCCACCATCCCAACCGGAATCGATCTCGGAGCCAGTTTCACGGTAACCGTTCTCGCTGGCGCCAAGGATATCTCCCAGGCAGTCGCCTTTGTGAATTTTTTGTATTCGCCTGCGGGTTCAAAGATCCTTAGGTATGTGGGCGTCGAGCCGAGTCGACCAATTGTGACGGGGTCGAGCGCCAAGATTCCCAAGGGCGTAAAACTTTGAGGACCCGGTGTCGCGATGCCGCCGTTTGCGAAGGTTGGTGCGGGGTCGTGGCATTTTGCTTCAATCCCGAGCGACATAGAGCAAGGGGAGATGAGCCGATCGCAAGGCTAAGCGTTTGAAG
>JAJYGZ010000328.1 GCA_021790495.1 Actinomycetes bacterium | reverse complement strand
GTTCGAAGTTCTGGCGGATAGTAACTTGGACCCAGAAGTCCTTGATGGCACGCAGCCGAGTTACGAGTCGCGCGGGCTTCACATAGAGGTGAGCGCGCAAGGGCTTTCCCCCGACGACTTGGTAGTAGAGCTCCTTTACGGCCCGGTGCACGCCGGGTCCACGGAGTTTTCGAGTCATGAAAAGGCCAGAGCCACCTACACCGGTTCGTACCTCACCCATGGAGAACTCGAGGGCGAGGAGGATGATTCCCCCGCGAAAGAGGTGCACCTTTATCGGGTGAACTTCGACTGCAAAGTGGGGGGAACGTTTGGATATCTGGTCCAGGTATTTCCCTACAACGAACTTTTAGCCGACGAATTCGAGCTTGGAATGCGGATCCACAGTTAGGCCAACGGCGGCTTCTATTCGCCGGTAAAGACTGCCTTTCCCGGACCGTTCTCCAGGAACGACTTTACGCCGATGACTGCGTCTGAGGTAGAAAAGCTTTCCGCGAAGAGGCGTAGTTCCAAGTTGAGGCCATGCTGGAGGGTATCGCCTAAGCCAAGATCAATTGCGCGTTTCGCCAGACCTATTGCCACCGACGGGCCGCTGGCGAAAGTCTTCGCCCACCCGTAGGCCTCGTCGAAGAGGCTCTCTTTGCTGAGAGAGATTCGGTCGATGAGACCGATCGAGAGAGCTTCATCGGCCCCTACCTGGCGTCCGGAGAATATCATCTCCTTGGCACGCGAGGATCCGACAAGCCTGGCAAGGCGTTGGGTGCCGCCGCCACCGGGAATGATGCCGAGAAGAATTTCGGGTTGGCCGAGCTTGGCTTCTGGTGTCGCAACGCGGAAGTCGCACGCCAGCGCGAGTTCGCAACCTCCGCCCAAGGCAAAGCCTGCGATGGCTGCTATGGTTGGTCGTGGAATCGCGGCGATCGTGTCAAGGGTCCGATGAAAGACGCCGCCGATCTTCAACGCTTCGATCGGGCCGCCGAAGCGCGAGATGTCGGCCCCGGCTGCAAAGATCCTTTCGCCGCCCCAAATAACTACTGCCGCAGGCGGGTTCCGCCGCAGCGCGTCCGCCTCTTGGAACAACTCTTCTAGGAGCTCGGGCGACAGCGCGTTCGCCTTGGGGCGATCGATGCGCAAAACCGCAACTTTGTCGTCCGTCGTTTCAGCCTTGACGAAATTGCCAGACATGGGTCCTCCGTGGGTGGGGTCATTGACAAGTCGATGCTAGCTTGCCGAGCGCTGGGGCACAATTCATTGGTTCTCGACGATTATTCTCGCCGCGCTTCTCGGATCGATCAGGCCTCGGGTCATATCGGAGCGAACTTTGGAGAACCTCTCGGTGGCCAGACTTTGAGCGACATGCTTGGCGATGATGGCTTGCAGGATACGGGACAATTCCTTTTCCAGTCGCGCTGCGCGACGAGAGGCGGCTAGTCCGGAGGACGTGGCGAAGCTGCGGTGCTCCGCAATCGCCGCGTATGTTTGCGTGATGCCCTTTTTTTCATGGGCAACCGTTTCGATGATCGAAGGCCGGTGGCCCTTGAGGGCCGTCATGTCCAGCATCATTTCCAAGTCGCGACGTGTTTCGCGGACACCAGGCCGGTCGGCCTTGTTAATCACAAAGACGTCTGCAATCTCCATTAGCCCAGCCTTATTGGCTTGGACTGCGTCGCCCCATCCCGGATTGACGACCACCACCGTGGTATCGGCCTCTTCGGCGATCTCTACTTCGACTTGACCCACACCCACGGTCTCGATGATGACGTTGCCAAATCCTACTGCGCCTAGCGCTCGCGAAGCTTCGGGAACCGCTACGGCGAGCCCGCCGAGGTGCCCTCGAGTAGCCATGGATCGGATGTAAACACCCGAATCCAATGCGTGGTCCTGCATGCGCACGCGATCGCCAAGGATCGCTCCTCCTGAAAATGGCGACGACGGGTCGATGGCAATTACCGCAACGTCTTGGCCGTTTTTACGGATCACCTCGACAAGCGCGGAAGTTAGCGTGGATTTTCCTGCTCCGGGAGCGCCAGTGATACCCACGGTGTAGGAGTGCGACGATGCCGTGAAGGTCAATTTTGCGATCTCGTCGCCTTCGTCGGTACCGCGCTCGATAAGGGAAATCATTCGAGCCAGGCTGACGCGGTCACCCTTGCAAGCTTGAGCGAAGAGGATCTCTGGATCGTTTGTTTTCAAGCTTCTCCACCTTTAAATATCACCTGGCCAGTGCTCCCGTTGGTCAGGTGAGTCGAGCTTGCCATGAGTCGACGCTTCTGGTTCGCAATAGCCAACCGAGTCTAGCTGTGGGCGTTTTCGGTCCCCAAATCAATTTGATTACTCCCTGGCGCGATGTTGCGCCTAGGAGATGGTTTCTACCAGCTCGACTTGGCCCCCTAGGTCCGAGAAGCGCCGCGCCAGATCGACATATCCACGCTCGATATGGTTGGTTCCCCGGACGCGGGTCTCTCCTTCTGCGGCAAGCGCCGCGACCAGAAGGGCGGCACCCGCTCTGATGTCCGTAGCCTTGACCGGAGCTCCCTGGAGATTTGCGACTCCACGGATCGCTACGTGATGGCCGTGCGTCGTCATGTTTGCTCCGAGTCGGCGAAGTTCGTCGACGTACTTAAAGCGCCCGGCGAAGAGGTTTTCGGTGACGATGGCGTCGCCTTCCGCGGTGGCCAAGGCTGCCACGAGAATTGGCAGGTAATCCGTCGCGATGCCGGGATAGGGAAGCGTGGCAATGTTGACGGCTCGGATCCTCTTATCCGATGAGGCTCGCAGTCCCCTGGCGTCCATCGCTACTACGAGGCCGGCGTCACCTAGCTTTCGTATCAGCATGTCCATATGGTCGTGCCTTGCGCCGGCGATGAGTACGTCGCCTCGGTTCATGGCTACTGCTCCGAGCGCCGTGGCGGCGTCGATCCGGTCGGGGATTACGGTGTGGTTTGCTGGTACTAGATCGCTGACGCCGTCGACGACGAGTGTCGAGGTTCCCAAGCCCGATATTCGGGCACCCATTGAGATCATCATGGTCGCGAGGTCGGTGACCTCGGGCTCGCGGGCGGCATTATGAATTACCGTGGTTCCCTTGGCCAGTACCGAAGCCATGAGGATATTGTCGGTACCGGTGTGGCTGGGGAATTCCAGGGTCACCTGGGCTCCTGTTAAGGTCGATGCTTTCCCCTCCACATATCCATGCGATGTGGTGAAAGTTGCACCGAGTTCTGATAGGGCGGCGAGATGCATATCGATCGGCCGATGTCCGAAGTCGTCGCCGCCAGGCATGGAGATTGTAGCTGTTCCGAGGCGAGCGATAAGCGGCCCGAGCACTGTCACCGAGGCGCGGATTCTTTCGACTTGCTCGTAGTCGGCGAAGGGCTTGATGTCTTGA
>JAJYGZ010000019.1 GCA_021790495.1 Actinomycetes bacterium | reverse complement strand
GGGAGGCGAACCCTCCAGCTGCGAGTTCGACGCCCTCCCGGGATGCCCATTCGTCAGCGAGCCGACGCACACCTGAACCCTCGACCCTGGCGGCGAATCGCACCCCCGGCGCAAATAGGTCCGGTATGGACCTCGGCGAGGCCGGATCCCCCGGCTTGGTGGCGATGCACAGCTCCCAGGCCGCCAACGGGACCGGAGCCGGCCATTTATCGGGCAACTCCGGGGTGTCGCCTTCGGGCAGGTGGACAAGGCCCAGGTGCGACCGTCCCTCGGTGAGATTGGCAAGCGACGTTCGGTTGGGCAGCGACCACCAGTAATAGCTCCGGCCGAGCCGACTTCCAAGGTGGGAGACCACAAAGCCCAGAATTGGATCACATCCGTCGACCAGCACCGCCGGATCGCCCATGCGCGCGATCGATCCGCGCGGACCCACGGATGCGTTCGGAACGAGGAACGAACCCCCTATGTACCCGTTTGGCAGTTCTCTCACGACCGTCTGGTTGCCGATCTCTCCATAGACACCTAGAGCGTGTTCACCTGCGCCCCGCGCGCCAGCCCGCACTGTCGCAGTCCCGAAAAGCTGTTCCACAGGTACGCCGAGTTCGCCCGCGAGACGGATGGCCAGAGCGACTCGAGGCTGCTCCCTGCCACGTTCGATGGCCGACAGCGCCGGCCGCGAGATGCCAATCCGTTTACATAGCTCGTCCTGGCTCAACCCGAGCCGTTTGCGCAGTTCTGCGACGCCCAGCTGTACCCCGCTCATCACGAAAAGACTACTCAACATTACGAATCTAATGTCGTGATTTCTTGACAGTCATCGGTCCTTGCGAGCGAATTCCATGCACCGCATACGGCGACCCTCGTATGGGATAGCACCGTTACCGGGACGGGCAGCTGTCAGATCTGACAGGCCCAATACGCAGGCTCCGATCCCTCTGCAATGCGAGAAAGAGGTCTATCTACATGCGGCGTTGGTTTCGAATACTCGCGCTGCTCGCCGCAGGGGTCCAGTTCACGGTTCTGCTGGAGTATTCAGTCGCCCGCTTCGATCGTTACGACCTCGGTATCGACTTCGGCATACTCAACCAGGCCACCTCGCAGATCGCGAGCGGGAATCTCAACCCGTACAGCACGATCTACGGCCATCCCTATTGGCGTGATCAATTCAACCTCATTACGTGGCCATTGGGATTCCTGAGGGTGGTCTTCCCGTCCGCATTCTTGCTGCTGGTCATTCAAGGGCTAGCCCTGGCGGTCGCATCCTTCTTGGTCATCGACTTCACCGTCCGCCATACCTACTCTTCGCGACTCGGGCCATCCCACAGGATCTTGGTTGTCGCGGCCGTGGCGGCACTCACGCTTGCAAATCCATACGCCTGGCAGGCGGACTCGTTCGACGTCCACGTGCAGCCCATTGCGGCGGTCGGGCTCGTTCTGGCGATGATCGGATTTTGGGAGCGACGCAAGATCCTGCCGTGGGTGGGCCTCGGCCTGGCCTTGATCAGTGGATCGGAATCCGCTCTACTTGTCGTCGGCCTCGGCCTGGGCATGGTCGCGATCAGGTCCGTCCGACGCGCTGGCCTCCAAGTCACCACACTTGGCGCAGCTTGGCTGGTTCTGGTGATGGCATTGGACGCCCACCAGGGCACGCCATTGCCCGCCTCCTACGGCTATCTTGCCCACTCCACCAACCAGTCGGCACTATCCATTGTCGTTGGGACCCTGACACACCCGTCGACACCTCTTGCGGTGCTTAGAGCCCGTGGCGCCTGGATCGCCCGGATCTTCATCTACTCCGGAATTATCGGCGCGATCTTCCCGCCGGCGCTGGGCGCGTCATTGGTTGTTATTGGCGCCAACGGGCTGCAGGCGACTCCGTCGTTCATCACCCTTCAAACCGGCTTCCAAAACTATCCCGAGACGATCCTCCTGCTGGCAGCGTTTCCAATTGCTTCTACATGGCTCCACTCGGCGGCAGTCAACCGGCGCCATTGGCTCGGCGGCGTGGTCGTGCCGGCGACGGCGGCACTGTCACTTCTGATCTGCGTATCTGCGGTGATCTACGATGCGGGCATCCCACCCTCATGGTTGGTCGTCCCGCGGCCGGCTGCCGCCGCGCTTGATCGAGTCCCGCGCTTACCAGCGGCCGAGTACTTCGCGAGTGCGTCCGTGATAGGCCGATTCTCGTCCAGGGCGAATGTGATTGCCTGGATAAGCGAGCCGAGTGTCGTGCCGGTGTGCAGCTCCAAGATGGTGGTCGTCCTCGCCGACGGTTTTGGACTCTCGCTGCTTCATAAGAAGGCGCTGGAGCCGTTCGCCGCGCGCTTGTCCCGCATGCCGCAAGCACACCTGTTGATCGAGCAAGACGCAGTTTATGCTTTTGAACTCAGCGGCCTAAAGCGAGGTGACCTGCTCGAGGTCCCCTCTGCACAGTTGGTCAAGCCGAATTCACCCATTTCCGGCTGCCAGGCCTGATCGGCCTACTTCGAGGCCGTCCTATTAGTGATTCAATCGCTGGTTACCCACCGCCGTATCAACGCCGAAGGTGGATTCCGCGGTGGTGCTTGCTTCGGTTGCCGAGCCGAAAACCTCCTCGACGACGACTCCGAGCTTGCGGGCAACGGGCCAGGAAAGCTGAGCAAGGAAGTAGACCGACCGGCTCCGGCGCGCGCAGGAAAAGCACTCGGAAATCGAAGACGGGACCGGGGGCACCGGGGGTCATCGACCGGGCCACCGGCGGCCGGCTTGGAGATCCGAGGAGAACGCAACGCGACCTCGAAAGAAGCTTCTGACGAACTCCAGCGATCACGCGCCGAAATAGCCTTTTGCAGTCGATGAGCGATCCAAGCCGTTTCCGTGACCATAGAGTGCACAGGCCCATCCTGCCGCCGAGGGTCTAGCGCTCCTCCGCGGTCTCACCTGCACTCGCGTCAACGAGGGTCCACTCGCGAGCCGCTTCGGTCGGAGGTGAGACCAGTAAGCGGGCGCGCCGTGCAGCGGCGGCTCATCGGATCCGCTCGGCGCAAAGCCTCAAACCTCTGCGTTCCAGACGAGGTTCGAGGCCCGCCACTCCGACGTCGGCCAACAGAATCCGGCCGGACCGCAATCTCCGGCAAGATAGTTCCTCGCCTGGTGGCCGCGAAGCCTATTCTCCGGCTAGACAGCTGCCTTGGAGTTCACACTCACCGCTAGAGCACTCTTGACAAGCTCGTCTTCGCCCGAAACGGCGTCGAGCGACTTATTTGCCGGCTCGGGCAGCACCAGAGTCACAAAAAAGCCGATAACCGCCATCCCAAACGAGAATTCGAGCGCTCCGGCCACCCCGAGGTGAGCCTTGATGATCGGGAAGAGATAGACGCCGAGGAAGGCCCCGAACTTGGCGATACCCGCGGAGATG
>JAJYGZ010000055.1 GCA_021790495.1 Actinomycetes bacterium | reverse complement strand
CAGCTTCTTGCCACCTACGGATGCGACCCGACCAGGATGTGCGGCGATGTAGTTGGCGGAATGCTTGACCATGATCTGGTCGGAAAGGAAATTGTTACCGTTGAAATGTCCCACGAGAACAACGGGAATATTGGGCTGAAACAGCTCCGGCGGATTTGCCGTATCGACGATCGCGATTGTTCGTCCGTCTTGTCCAAGGAGCTCGAAATCGACACCACCTTGCCGGTTCGCTTTGACGGTGTGGGCTTCTACGACTCCCTCAAGGCGAAACGTCGAAGAGCCGATCGTCGCCTTCATCGCCAAGGCCTCGTCAACAGTATGAAAATAGACCAAGGAGTTGCCTAAGCCTTTGACGATCAGAAACCCCAGGCAGGCAGCGATTATCAGAATTGGAATCCATATCCTGAGCTTCCCGACGCCGCTGGCCGGGCGCGGGCGCGGCTTTCTTGTGCCATGCTCCGATCCGCCAGATAAGAGCTCGTCGATCTTCGCATGTTCCAACACTGGCTAGTCCTTGGGCTGTTCAGGTCTCTCTTGGTCCACCGGAATCGGAACCAACGCACGGCGAAGACGAGATCCGCGAGCAGCTAGCCAGGCGCCATATGCCCCTAGTGCCACAATTACGACGCCGTAGCCGGCTTCCACGTATCCATTCATAAAGACTCACCGCACCTTGTCTTCAATTAGCGTATTGTCTCGCCCGTTTGTTCCATCGTTAAGCAGCTCGCCAATGGCTTCGGATCTTATCTCGCCCTCCTTGGCGCGCTCAAGCTCCCAATTTGAGAATTCCTGGTCCTCAAGCTGCTCGGCCATACGCTCTACCTGAAATCGAAGCATGGTCATCCAAAGGTAAACGACCGTAAAGGCTATAAAACCAAGCAGCAGTGTCCACGCCATGATCCCGTGAATCTTGGAACTCGTCCCCAGGGTTGCCACGGTCGCCCCCTGATGCAAAGTGCGCCACCAAACCACCGACTCGTGCACTATCGGGACGTCCACAAATGCGATAAGCGCGGCAATCGCAGAGCGCTTCCCACGCGTCTCGCGGCTCATCGGAATCCTTCGCAGGGCGAGGTAGCCCAGGTAAAGCACAAAGAGAATCGCCGTAGTGGTAAGGCGCGCATCCCAGGTCCACCACACCCCCCACGCCGGCCTTCCCCAAATCGAACCCGTGATCAGCGTCAACCCAGTAAATACGACGCCCACTTCAGCTGATGCTACGGCGAGCTGATCCCAGCGTCGCGCTCGCGTAGGCCGCCAAAGGTATAGTGCTGAGGCTACCGAGGTGACGCCGTAGGCGAGGTAAGCAACCCAAGCAATTGGCGGATGCACGTACAGCAGTCGGGCAAGATTTCCCTGAACCGCGTCGGGCGGAGTTACAAAAAGTCCCATTACGACCGTCGCCACCACGAGCAAAAGTCCAGTTAGACCAATGATGCGACGCACAACACGCGTACTCACGTCAGATCAATCCTCCAGAGCCGCTCCGAAGCTAACCGCTCCGACTACCAAAAAAACCACGCTGAAAAGTACTACAAGCTTAAGCCAGGGATCATAGATTCCGCCGTGGCTCGCCGAAGCATCGCTCCAGCACTTCGTGGCGGCAATCAAGACCGGGGCCAACAACGGAAGCACCAGAAGTGGAAGGAGGCTTTCACCTACCCGCTCGCCACTAGCAAGAGCACCATAAACTAGCCCCACGGAGCAGATCCCAAGAGTCGCCACAACGGCCGAGACCGCTAATAGCGCCAATGACCCAAGGTTAGCCGAAAATAGCACCAATATCCCTACAGCGACCGCGATCTCAAGCAATGACATCGCCACAAAGAGCGCAAGGAGCTTACCGAAAAATATCGCTAGTGGATCGATGCCAAGTAGCGCGAGCCCGTCGATTGCGCCATTGTCTCTCTCGAGACGCATCGACCTGGAGATCAGATAGAGCGACGAAAAAAGAACCACGACCCAGAAGATTCCTGGGGCAACCTCGACCAGTACCTTTGCCTGGGTGTCAAGCGCAAAACCGAAGAGCAGCAGAACCGCAAGGGCAAATGGTATCACCTGATTGAGCGCCACCTTGGCGCGGTATTCGATGAGAATGTCTTTTTTTGCCACCGCCAGAGCCTGAGAGATCAAGAGACCGCCCCTCCTGGCGACTCTGTAGCGCTGGCAGTGTTGAAAGGCGGCAAGTAGGGCCGTCGTTCCGCATCCACTACCTTGCCTGCGACAAGTTCCAGAACCCTGGCACCGACATCTCCCGCCATGTGGGACTCGTGGCTCGCGACCACCGCCACCGCTCCTCGCGAAGTCGCTTGAACGAGGATATCGTCGAGGAGTCTGCGGCCCTGTTGGTCGAGGCTCGAGTGGGGTTCATCGAGCAGCCAGATGCGGGGGTTTTTCATCAGAAGCGCACAAAGTGCGACCCGTTTCTTCTGCCCGGCCGAAAGCGACGAAACTCTTTGGCGTTGCAGCCGCCCAGCAAGGCCAAAGACCTCCTGGCTGGCTGCGGTACGATCGTGGCTTAGACCAAGTATCGACCGCACAAACTCGAGATTTTCATGCACCGTCAAGTCTTCATAGAGATGGCTCTTGGATCCAACCAGGCCGACAACGTCACGAAGCGCGCGTTCAGCCCCAGGAAGCGCTAGGCCACTCACCCAGGCATGTCCACGGCTAACTTTCGTCAGGCCAGCCAGGGTCCGAAGTAACGTCGTCTTTCCGGCTCCGTTCGGTCCCCGCAGGTAGATCAGTTCGCCATGCGAAACTCGGAGAGACGCATTTAAAAGTGCTGGAAACCCACCCAGCAAGACCGAGACCGACTCGAATCGGATCGCGTCGCTCTCACCTCCGAGGTCCAACCCGATCGCCTCCACCAAAGCGGCTAGGCGCCGGCGCGCCTGAGCAACTCGAGATCGCTCACAACCATCATTTCCACTAGTTCCTCAAACTCGACTTCGCGCTTCCATTTCAAGCGGGTCTCAGCGAGAGTCGGATCCCCCACTAGAAGATCGACTTCGGCCGGCCGCATGAAGCGTTCATCAGTTACGACGAAATCCTCCCAGTTGAGGTCTACGCTGGAAAAGGCCAGCTCACAGAAGTCTCGAACGGAATGAGTCCGCCCGGTTGCGACAACGTAATCGTCAGGGGAGTCTTGCTGGAGCATCAGCCACATCGCCTTTACGTAGTCCTTGGCATAGCCCCAGTCGCGCTGCGCGTCAAGATTTCCCAAACGGAGTTCTTTGGAGATCCCGAGCTTAATCGAAGCCACCGCATGCGAGATCTTGCGCGTGACAAACTCGAGACCACGTCGCGGCGACTCGTGGTTAAACAAGATTCCAGAGCTAGCGTGGAGATTGTAGCTCTCTCGATAGTTGATGGTGAGCCAATGGCCATAGACCTTGGC
>JAJYGZ010000366.1 GCA_021790495.1 Actinomycetes bacterium | reverse complement strand
TATCTCGGCGGGCTAAAGGCAACCTTCGCCTCCGCATTCTGGTCCCATCGGACCGCTACCGCGGCCAAATTCCAACCGATCTCAATGGGTCGCGCCCATGGTGCCGTAGTCTGGGCGCGACTTTTACTTAAGTCACAGAACGGGAGTAGCTTCAAAGCATGCGCTCTATCGCCAAGTTGGCCAATGACTCTCCGCTATCACGCTCGCAGTCTCGCCGCTCCAATTCCGGTGGCGCGCTTGGCACCCAAAGCTATAAGCGCGCCGCAGGGCGAACTTGTCACATCGTTGACATCGAGAATCTGGTGGGGAGGCTCAATCCGGAACAGATCTACCTCTATTCCGACCGCTCCAAGGCCTTTAGCGATGTGTCGGACTCATACAGGCGTAAGTGGGTGCACGGATCCGATCTGGTTTATGTCGGGTGTGACGCCGCAATAATGTTTAGCACCGCGCTGGACTGGCAGCACTACAGCGTTCGCTTCGGGCGCGGAAAGGACGGCGCCGATCGTGCGCTCATCGAGGTTATCGACCTCGATGCAGTGGCCAGAAGCTGCGACGTGCTTCAGATCGCTTCGGGGGATCACGTATTCGCGCCCTTGGCTATGCGCGCCCGCAGAGAAGGTCTCTTCGTGAGAGGCGTGGCGCGAGCAGGACAGCTTTCTTATGCTCTGCGCGAAAACTGCGACGCCATCTACACCATGGTTTAGGGGCGAGCTCCCAAGCGCCGCGACCTGATTTAGTGCGCGTCGGGCGACAAGCGGCTCGGGGACTCTTTGGGTCGCTTTTGGCGCAATTTTGAAGATCGCATGAGAAGCGAGCAAGTTGTATCAAAAATTGGCGCCCTAGGCTTTGTCGTGATGGTGAGCACCCGAGGACCAAGGCATAGGCTCGGATCCCACTCGACGGTGATCCGGCGTAGCGGGGTGGCGTTAGCGCTGATTGCCGCGCTAGTTTTACTCTCCTCTTGCTCGAGCGGCGCTTCCTCGCCTATCACCGGCGGGTCTAGTACAACCGGTGCTGCTTCGAGCACGACTAGCACCGTCACGCCTTCTTCAACCACTTCGACCACCGCCGCGGCCGTTTCGCACCCGCACGTCTTTGTGATTGTGATGGAGAATCTCGGCTATGCGGCGGCACTTTCAACGCCGTCCATAGCTGCGCTCGCCAAGCGGTGGGCTTATGCCAGCAACTACTACGCCACCGCGCATCCGTCGCTTCCCAACTACCTCAGCCTGATTGCAGGTTCGACCTTGGGGGTCACCTCCGACTGCGTTGATTGCTTCGTCAACGCTCCGAATCTCGCGGTAGAACTTGCGGGCAAAGGGATCTCGTGGTCGGCGTATATGGAGGCTCTCCCTGGCGACTGCTACTTGGCTCCCTATGCGCCGAGCGGCTTGTATGCCGGCAAGCATGATCCGTTTGTCTACTTTGATGCGATTCGAAACTCCGCGTCGCTTTGCGCTCAGATTCGCCCGTTGGGCGAGCTCACATCTCAGCTTGGGTCGTCGGGCCAGATCCCGTCCTTTGTCTGGATTACGCCTAATTTGTGCAATGACGGGCACAATTGCGCTCCCCAAAGCGCCGGTACCTGGCTCACCTCGATGGTGAGTTCGATCACGGCCTCCAGCGCGTGGAAAGATAACGGAGCGCTCTATATCACCTGGGACGAGGGGAACGGGGGAGATGATTCCGGACTCGGCGCGTCGGGCCAGATTCAGTCGAGCGGCGGCGGCGGACACGTGCTAACCCTGGTGATTGAACCGAAACTCGCGCCTGGAACGGTTATTTCCGCTCCGATGGATCACTATTCGCTGCTTAAGTCGATCGAGGTAAACTTCGGACTTGCCGAACTTGGGAACAGCGCGCAGGCGAGCCTCGCAACTCTTCCGTAGTTGAATGGTGCTCAGGCCGAGTCATGAGGTCCACCGCTCAAGGCGTGGCTGCCACATCGGACGCGGGTCCGAGGTATCCGAGGTATCGGTTAGGGGCATCTGGGCATCAAGCCAACGGCTGCTGCGCTATCGCCGGTGGGTCGGCGTGTATGCGTGCTTGCGGCGACGATATGCGACATCGCCAAGCAAGCCGAAGCCGGCCAAACCAATCGCTCCGACGATCACCCAATAGTAGCTACTTGACCAGGGCTCACCGGTAGCTGAAGGAGGTACTGCGACTGAAGAGGGGGTGGTTGTCGGCGTCGACGCAGTGGTAGTCACTGTGGTAGTCCCCGTCGAAACTGCGCTGGCGCAGCTAGGTACGGTGATCGTATTGGAATCTAGGGTAACCGCGCCATTTCTCGTTAGAACCCGGCCCGAGACCGTGGCGCCGGTATCCAGTGCCACCGACGTCAGAGCGAGGATAGTTCCGGAGAATTTGGAACCCGTACTAAGCGTTGCGGAACTTCCTACCTGCCAGAAGACGTTGCAGGCTTGCGCTCCGCCCGTCAAGGCGATGACACTGCCGCTCGCGGTAATGAGCGTTGACACCGCCTGGAAGATAAAGACAGCGTTGGGGTCATTGTGCGCATCGAGAGTCACGGTGCCGGTGAGGCTGAGCGATGAAGCGGACGTGTAAACCCCTGGCGCCAATGTCTGGCCGCCGAGATCAGCAGAGACCGTAGTCGCAGGTGTACGTCCCGCGGCGTCGTCATAAGCGGTCTTCAGATCTGCTTGAGCCTGAAGAGCTACCGCATCGGTAATGTGCTGGGAGCCGTTGGTCACGGTACCGGGCGGAAAGCCAGTAACCGAGCTTCCAGGGCTGAGTCCCAAGCTTCCCGAGATCGTCGTTGGGCCGGTGTTGGTGATGGTGGTTCCCGCCAAGACCGCAAAAGAGGCTGCGGTTCCAAGGCCCACGGTCGGCTGCGAAGCCGAGGCGGGGCCCGCCAAGGCGGCCGTAGCTACAATCACCATTGAGGCGGTACTTCCTGCCGCTACCCCAAATATCCTCGGCCAACGTCGCCTCAAGCCCATTTTTGGAGCGTGGCCGTGACTCGTAGGTTCTGCGAGTCTTGATGCAATCGGTGAAAAATGTTCACGACGACTTAGCTGAGCGACTCGGGCGGAGTCGGTGTCTTGGGCGGCTTCTGGGAGCCTGTTGGACGAATCAGCGGACGAATACGAGCCTGAGAACAACGTTGGCTCCTTAATTTAAACCTTACTGAGAGGTGCCCGTCTGCTTTGGCATTCTCGTAAGGGGATACTCAATGTTACACCATTAATCACAATTGTGCAAAATAGTTAACCATTATTTAGAGGCGGTGAAATTCGGGTCAATTTCTTGAGCACGGTGGGGTGAATAATTTAGTAATTTGCATGTTCTTCGCTCGGCCCCGAGCATCGTGTCGCTCCTTGGCTGTGCCGTACGTCCATGTCAATAGGGTGACCGCCTTGCGCGACACTCTTTAATAC
>JAJYGZ010000159.1 GCA_021790495.1 Actinomycetes bacterium | reverse complement strand
AATCCGCTCTGCTCACGCCTCGGGATCGCATGAGGTGATCTTTCTCGGTGGCTCGGTCGACCCCTACAACGCCAAAGTCGTGCGATCTTCGGCCGGGTCGGTCTTTTTCGTCAACATTCATCAAGATCTTTCCGTCAACGCAGCAATCGCCCAGATCAAGGCTGGCGGATTCCGACTCGTTGGAGCAATCGCGAGCGCCGAGACCCCCTACAGCGAAGCCGCGATTGCTAACTCAGTGGCATTCGTGATCGGAAACGAAGCCGATGGTATATCAGATGAAGTTGTCTCGCGCCTCGATCTCTCGGTGCGAATTCCCACCGAATCTACCCTCGAGTCCCTGAACGCATCGATGGCCGCGACGATACTTTTATTCGAATCGCGCCGCCAGCGTTTTGTTGGTTGAGGCCCCCAGAAACTAAAAGACTGCGCGCTGTGGCACGGGTCGGGTGGGTCAGATATTTTCCGCGGGCGGGTCAGCTTGCTTGTCTTGGCGCCCATTGCTGATCGATCCGTTCGACACCGACGCTTTTTCAGATGTTGAAGTGTCCGGGATCTTGGGTGAGGTCAGTTTCGTAACGAGGTGCGTGCTGAAGGCCCCTGCGGTTCACCAGGCTGCTGCAAAAGTACTATCTCTCGTCCATCATCGAGGTGAAGGCGAACGGTGAGCGGGTCTTTCTTTGGGACGGTCGCAGCTTCGATTCGACACCCAATCACGCTCTCGACCTCCAAGTCCAGGTGCGGCGTTCGCAATGCGTCAAGCCGCACCAGGGCATAGCGGAGCTGGCTTCGGGCAAGCGATGTCAGCGACGCTACCCGGACGACATCGAAGCGATCCAGGGTGCATCGGTACGTGAGGTCTACTACGGATTCAGGAATGGTCCCATCTTCTGAAGGAGGTACCGGCAGGTACCCAACGATGCGACCTCCCAGGAGATTTCCACGATCGACTGTCGTGAGATCGTTTGGGTCTATGAGCGGACTGCCGACAAATGTTCGATCGAGCGATGTGTCGGCGTCGGCTGCGGCCTCGGCCTCTTCCTCGGCAAGTCCATACGCCAAGAGTTCCGAGCGGCGCCGGTTCCACTCCTTCTCAAGCTGGCAGTCGTGCGAAGTGACCATCACGAGACCAAAGCCCGCGAAGACGTGAAGAGGGTTGCTGCCTGGCTTGGCGTCGTTAAGCAGAACCGCTTGCGCGTCGAGCTGATCCCACTTGGATGGGCTGAAATTGTCGTCGGCAACGACCCGGCTGACTCCCGCAAGAAGAATGTCCCCTTGCTGGAGCCCGCCTGCGTCGGATGCGTAGTAGAGATCCGCGGCGATCATCGGTAGCGCCTTCGTCGAGGACCTTGGGTGTCGTCGGGAAAGAGTTGTTCAGCGCCATGGAAGTTCTGCTCGTACTCGGCGGCTTCCCTTACCGTGCGCGCACGTGGAGGAACACTCAGCCTGCCATCCAAGTAGGCCGCAAGCGCTGCAGCATAGAGCGGCTCCTTGTTGTGTTTGGGCTCTCGCGTCGTCACAACAAAAACTGCTTGTCCCGGTTCAAGCGTCTGCCAATTGCGGGCTTGGTCGAAAGCACCCTGCGCCACGAGGTCGAGAGTGTCCCCGCCTCTTCGACGTGCAAGGAGAACCTCGGTTGCTTGGCCGGGACGCAACGCATCGATATCTCGTACAATTGCGGCAAGGCACTGGAGCCGTTCCAGTCGCTCGGGAGCAGGGACCGTTGCGCCGTTGACCCATGAACTGAGAGAGCGGCGATCTACACCAATTGCGCGAGCGATCTGTTTTCGAGTGAGGCGAGTACGTCGAACAATCTCGTCTCGGAGCCGCTCAATCTCCTCCCGAACTGGGCCTGGTTGAGGTACGTATGTAATGCCGGTCTCAGTCGCACTGAGATACGTCTCCCAGGTCGGATGGGCAGCGTTGATAGCCGCACTCGAGATAGTCCCGACGTCAACCAGCAAATGGTCGATCTCGCTTAGGCGAAAGGGGACGCCCAGGCGAGCGCTGGTGGAGGATCTGGGATCCACGAGCCCGTCTGCAAACGAGATGATCGTCCAGGAACCGATGAAATCAGGCTCGGTTCCTGCTGTGCCAGTTCGTTCGTGAAGTCGGAGGCTCATCGTTGAGCTCCGAAGGCAGTCAAGAAGTCTTCCGTGACAACCCATCGAAAGAATGTATAAATGCGATCGCAGAAAGTTGCGACCCGATCGCTGATTTCTGCGAGATCGAAGTCTTGAGGCGCTGAAGTGGAGTGGTCGAGATCAAGCAGCCACGATCGCTCGCGTGCCGGCTCGATTCCGGGATCGTACGTCGCTCCTGCAGGCAAAGAACCCCAGCGGCCCCGTAGCTGTGAATCATCCTCCAGATGAAAGAGGGTGTCAGAAAGCGAATGAATAACCATCGCCCCGCTATCGTCGGCCTTAGCGCCAGCAAGACCGAGGACCTCCGGACGGACGAGCTGGTCGAGGTGGAGCAGGTGGCTCCCCATGACGCGGTCAACGTAGCGAACACCAATGCGATCGCAGACCTGCGGACCTAGCCAGGCATCCAGCGCGTGGAGGAGTACAGCGAGCCGTTGGAGCAGATCGCTGCGACGGGTGTACCGCTTGGCGGACAGCGAGACGAACGATGACGCCAGGGTTACCTGCCATCCGTCCGGGTCCCGAGTCTCGAAGCGCCAGACGGTTGCTGCGTCCTGGGGCGTGGCACCACTCGGCCCGATCATCACGCCGAGCTGACGCTCGGTGCGAAGGATCGGGTAGTCCTTACGGATTGCTTCCTGGAAGGTTGCAACGAAGCTCCTGTCAGACTCGATCCTCATCACGGCCGGAAAGCGGATCTGGGCAATCACGGTTACAAGTGGTGACGACAGCAGAGGGATTTCTTTTACGGACGGGCCAAACGGGGCTAATATGGTCACATTCCCATTCTACTTCCCATAAGCGTAAATGGGAATCGAAAGCGGTGAAATATCGCTCTCCTAACACTCATGTGGATCCCCGGAGCCGTTTGATCGGGGAAAAACCCCAGCACGGGCTTGACTTTCGGGTCTGAAAAAGCCACCCAAGAAACGCGCACGGTTTCCGAGCTCTAAATTTGGAGTTGCGAAACCATCAAAAAAGGGGGATCAGACCCGTGCGCGCTACTTCTCTGGTTAAGTAAGATTCTTGGCCTCAAGGGTGTCGTGGTGAGCAAAGTTTCTCTCCTCGAGGCAGAGATAGTGGTGAAGCTCAAGCTCACCCGGACCAAGCTCGCTTGTCCCAAGTGCAAGTACAAGACGCCTTTCGCTATGACTCTCCGTCGACCAACTCCCGCTGGAGACACCTGGACATGGGAGTCCGCCAGAGATGGCTCTCCTGCTCGCTGAGACGACTCAAGTGTCCAAGTCATGGAGTAATCACCGAGTC
>JAJYGZ010000082.1 GCA_021790495.1 Actinomycetes bacterium | reverse complement strand
CTTTACTTCCATAGCGGCTGGCTGTGTCATTGAGTCGAGCGAGGTCGAGCACTCGATTATCTTGAATGGAAGCCAGATTGTCGGTATCCATAGATTGGAAGGGTCGATTATCGGGAAGTCAGTGGTCGTTGCGAAAACCGAAAGGCGGCCCTTGGCGACTCGTCTCGTGGTCGGAGATCATTCCCGGGTTGATCTTGGATGAACAACCTTATGGCGCTTTGTAATATCCAAATCTAAACTACGCTGGCTAGGCCGTAGCTGTCAGAATTTGCGGGAGAGCACAGATGAGATTGATGATTACAGGCGGAGCGGGATTTATCGGATCCAATTTTGTCAGATACTGGATTGAAAACCATCCTGGCGACCATGTTGTTGTGTATGACGCGCTAACCTATGCCGGCAGCCTGACCTCTCTTGCCGACTTGGAAGGGTCATTCAAATTTGTCGAGGGGGACATTGGAGATGTCGACTCTGCCAGGTCCGCGATCGAAGCGCACAAGATTGAGGTGGTTGTGAATTTCGCTGCCGAGTCTCATAATTCGTTGGCGATTTTGGATCCAGGTAGATTTTTCCGGACGAACGTTATGGGTACTCAAGGCCTGCTTGAAGCATGCCGCCATAGCAATATCCAGCGATTTCATCATGTATCGACTTGTGAGGTATATGGTGATCTGGATCTGGACTCCCCTGATGCCTTCACCGAATTTTCACCGTACTTGCCCCGCACTCCCTACAACGCTTCAAAAGCGGGTGCGGATCATGCGGTCAGGGCCTATCACCTTACCTATGGCCTGCCAATCTCCATTACCAACTGCTCCAACAATTACGGCAGATATCAGTTTCCCGAGAAGGTTATCCCACTATTCGTTACTAATGCCCTCGACGACAAAGATCTGCCCCTTTACGCGTCTACTCAGAACAAGAGAGAGTGGATTCACGCTTTGGATCATGCAAGCGCGATTGAGGCGGTGATCACCAAAGGCAAATCCGGGGAAACTTATCACGTGGGGACAGGAGTTGAAAAGAGCATCGAGGAGATAGCCAACTTGGTGCTCGAGGGACTTTCAAAGCCATTGAGTCTGAAGACGATTGTGCCAGACAGGCCAAGCCACGATCGGCGATACCTACTCGATTCATCAAAGATCCGAAATGAGTTGGGCTGGGAGGCAGCTATTTAGGTTGAAGATGGGCTAAGCGATGCAATTGAGTGGTACAGGCAAAATCGTAGGTGGTGGGAGCCGCTAAAGGCAAAGGCACCAGTAGTTGAAGGCCAGGCTTGGATAAAAAGCTCCTCTTAGGGCAAAGGAGAATTCGATGGGTCTAAAGGTCTTGGTGACCGGCGGCTCCGGTCAGGTTGGCAGTGAATTGGTCAGATTTCTGCTCAATAGCAGCAGCATCGAAGACGTGTTTGCCCCATCTTCAAGTGATCTTGACCTTTTCTCCAGAGATTCAGTTCTAGATTCGATTAGCCAGATGCAGCCCGATTGGATAATCCATGCCGGCGCCTGGACTCAGGTTGACGCATGCGAAGATGATCCGAGGCGAGCATTCCTCATCAATGGGCTTGGCACGAGATTTGTGGTCCAGGCTGCTGAGATGGTTGGCTGCAAGGTTTGCTACCTCTCAACGGATTATGTTTTTGACGGAAGGTCGACAAGACCGTATTTGGAATGGGATCCGGTCGGTCCCAAATCGGTTTATGGCGCGTCAAAGCTGGCTGGAGAGGTGGAGGTGCGTTCCTGCGACCTGATAGTAAGGACCTCGTGGGTCATGGGCGAATTCGGGCACAACATGGCAAAAACTCTTGTCCGCCTGGCCAAGGGAGGAAACAACCATGGATTCGTCAACGATCAGATTGGTACGCCTACGATTGTGTCGGATCTGGTCAGATCGGTCACGGATCTATTTCTTGGTGGCCATTCTGGAATTTTTCACATATCCAACTCCGGGGAAGCCTCATGGTATCAGGTTGCGCAGTTTGTATTCGAAACGCTTGGTGAAGACGCCGGACGAATCTCACCCATCAGCTCAGAAGCCTTGAAAGGCTACAAGGCGCCTAGACCACAATATTCGGTCCTTGACAACGCTGCGCTGCGAGGAAGCGGATTGAGCGAACTGCCAGAATGGCAGGATTCGCTTGCGGGATTGGTTTCCAAACTTTCGGGAGGGTCTTAGCCGGTGCCAGCCAGAATCGTGGAAGCCGTGGTGGTCAACTATAACGCTGGAGGGTATCTTGAGAGAGCCGTGGATTCTCTCAAGAACGAGGGCGTCGAGCGAGTTTGGATCGTAGATAACGCGTCGTCAGACGGCTCCAGCTCGTTTGCCGAAACTGCTGGCGAATGGGTGTCAGTAGTGAACCCTGGCAAGAATCTTGGATATGGGCGTGGGTCGAACGCTGGATTTGAAAAGACCAATTCTCGATACGTAATCATCTCTAATCCGGATATTGAAGTTTTGCCAGGTGCTGTAGCGACCTTGATCAGAGAATTGGAAGAGGACCGCGATTGTGCTCTAGTCGGGCCCAGAATCCTCAATTCCGACGGTTCAATATACCCCTCAGTGAGATACTTCCCAAGCTTGGTAGATGCCGCCGGCCACGCGGTTTTTGGTCAGGTGTTTCCGACCAACCCGTTTACTAAAAGGTACAAAATGCTCGGGGCGGATCACGCGGCCTCTTTTGACGCGGACTGGGTATCAGGTGCATTTTTTCTCGTCCGATCTGATGTGTTTAGAAAGATCGGAGGATTCAGCGACGAATTCTTTATGTATATGGAGGACGTATTTTTGTGCAGAACCATTCGTGAGCATGGCTACACGATAAGGTTTTGCGGTAACGCGGTAGTTCGGCACGAACAAGGGCTTACGACAGCGTCAATGCCGGTCAGAATGGTGCTCGCTCACCATAAGTCGTTATGGACTTATGCCAAACTTACCAAGAATGCCTGGAGACGATTGGAGCTTGTGCCAATTGGAATTGGGATACTTCTCAGGCTTTTTATCTCATTAATACTGGAAAGGTTATCCAGGAAGGCAAAAAAACCTGATAATAAGTAGGTGAAATTCGTACTTATTGGTCCAAAGTGGGGCTAGCCTAAATGCGTCATGGCAAAGGGTTCAATTGGTAAACAGGTGGCTCGCGCCGCAGCAACTGGCGGGGGTCGAACTTCAAGAGGCGAAATCCCAATGGGATTTTACAGCGCTCTAGCGGTAATTAGTATTATCGGGGTCTTTCTCGTAGGTTATTCCCGATATGAGCTTCAGCATCCAGTGTCGAAACCGGTTGTGCACCCGGTGATAGGCGACAACTGGAATTTTGCCTTTGGAATCTACGATTGTTCTGCGTTTGTGCCGAACCTTCCCCAAGTGGCCGCGTCATCCAAGACTTCATTCTCTACGTCTGGCAACGTGA
>JAJYGZ010000282.1 GCA_021790495.1 Actinomycetes bacterium | reverse complement strand
GGGCGCGCTTGGCGTCAATTACCGCAGGAAGCAATTCGTACTCGACGTGGATCAACTCAAGAGCGTCCCTGGCGCTGTAGCGGTCCTCCGCCACCACAAAGGCGACCTCCTGGCCCTGAAACCGCACCTTGTCGGTGGCCAGCACCGCCACCACGTCATGCGACAGCGAGGGCATCCACGCCAGATTCAAGGTCTCTAGTATCGCGCCGGTGATAACCGCCTTGACCTTGGGATGGGCTTCGGCGGCGCTGGTGTCGATGGAGACAATCCGAGCGTGCGCGTAAGGACTGCGCAGCACCGCCCCATGGAGCATCCCGGGAAGGTTGATGTCATCGACGTAGTTGCCCTTGCCTCGCACAAATCGGGCGTCCTCTTTACGGATCATCCGCCCGAAGCCAACCATGGCCTTCTCATTTTCAATCTTGGTCACAGGGTCGCGCCTTCCTTGGCGGCGCCATTGGACTGGGCGGCAGCCCAGCGAATAGCGCGAACAATATTCTCGTATCCGGTGCAGCGACAGATCTGCCCCGAGATGGCTTCGCGGATCTCCTCGTCGCTGGGATTGGGGTTGTTATCTAAAAGCCAGCGTGCTGTCATCATCATTCCCGGAGTGCAAAAGCCGCACTGCAGGCCGTGCTGGTTGATGAAGCCTTCCTGGACCGGATCGAGCACGCCGCCTTGCTCTAGTCCCTCGACGGTGCGGATCTCATGCCCGTCGGTCGTCACGGCCAGAACGGTGCAGGACTTGACGGGAACCCCATCCAGCCACACCACACAGGTTCCGCAGTTGGATGTGTCGCAGCCCCAGTGGGTCCCGGTCAGACCGAGGGTGTCGCGCAAAAAGTGCACGAGCAATAGTCTGGGCTCAACGTCAGCGGTCTTGGACACGCCATTTATCGTGGTGGTAACCCTCACTTGGATTCTCCTTCTAATACTCTTTGGTGCGCGCGAGTGAGAGCGCGCTGGGTCAACTCCGCCACCAGGTGGCGCTTGTAATCTTCTGGTCCGCGCTGATCCGCATGGGGATTGCAGTTTTGTGCCGCGATAGCCCCGGCTTGGGCAAAGGTTTCCGCGCCCGCCTCTTTGCCGAGCAGGTGCGCCTCAGCCTCCTTGGCTCTGAAGTCTCCGACTCCAACTGCGGCCAAGCCGATGCGCGCCGATGCAATTGTCGAGCCGCTTAGCGTAATCGATGCTCCAACCGCGGCTATTGCCCAGTCACCCACCCGGCGCTCCACCTTCTCATAAGCGCTTCCCATCCCGGCGACAACAGGAACCTTTACCTCGATCAGTATCTCTGCCGGGCCCACCACGGTGCTATAGGGTCCGGCATGAAAGTCGTCCAAGGATACCACCCGGGTTCCCCCCGTACCACGGATCACTACCGACGCCCCAAGGGCGGCAAAGACCGCGGAGAGGTCCTCGGAGGGATCCCCCTGACAGAGAGATCCCCCAACCGTACCCCGGTTGCGCACGATCGGGTCCGCGATCACCTTCTCGGCGTCGATCGCAATCGGAAAAAGTCTCGCGATCACCGGCGAAGAGAGCAGCTCCGCATGACGCGTCATCGCCCCGATCGTCACTTCGTTGGGCCCCTCGCGAATATAGGAGAGGTCTCCAAGGTCGCCGATATCGATGAGAAATTCTGGCTGTGCCAGTCGAAGCTTCATCATAGGCAAAAGGCTGTGTCCACCTGCGAGAAGCCTCGCCTCAGGGCCATGGCGCTCCAGAAGTGAGATGGCGTCTTCAACGCTTCGGGCACGCTGATAGTCGACCGGTGCAGGTACTTGCATTCATTCCCCCAGTTTTCTAGTTCCCGAAAAGTGCCCCCGGCACGAACTTCGGCTAAGGGAAAATCCTACACCTTCGCCAGGGGAAATTTAATCTGCAATTAACGTTTTTTCGCGATGCCGACCGAGCAATCAGCAAGGCACCTCGCGCCGCGCACAAACCGGGCCGAACTTTAGCATCGCGGGAGTCCAAAGGTCATCTTCGGGGGACGACCGGGCCGGGTGATGGCGCAATTGCAGCCGGGTAGCGAGCCAGAGCTAACATCGGCTCAATGGGCTTCAAAACGATCATCGAACCATTTAGGATCCACTCGGTCGAACCGATTCGCATTACCAGCGAGGATGAGCGCGCTGCGGCGCTTGGCGAGGCTGGCTACAACGTCTTTAACCTTCGGGCAAGAGACGTCCTGGTCGATCTGCTCACCGATTCGGGCACCGGCGCTATGAGCAGGGATCAGTGGGCGGCCATCCAGCACGGCGACGAATCGTACGCCGGGAGCCCTTCCTGGGAGATATTTCGCGACGCGGTGCGAGAGCTTTTTGACTTCACACACATCATTCCCACCCACCAAGGCAGGGCGGCGGAGAAGATCCTATTTTCGGTGATCGCTGGAGCGGGGCGCCACATCCCCTCGAACACCCACTTTGACACCACGCGGGCAAACATCGAGTTCACCGGCGCCGAGGCCCTTGATCTGGTAATCCCCCAAGGCCGCGATCCCAAGGCGATCCATCCCTTCAAGGGGAACATGGACGTAGAGGCGTTGGAGGATTTTATCGGCCGTGTCGGGGCGCAAAATGTCCCGGTGGTGATGTTGACGATCACCAACAACTCCGGCGGCGGCCAGCCGGTATCGATGGCCAATATCGCCTCGGTAGCCGCGGTGGCGCACCGCCACCGGATCCCGTTATTTCTCGATGCCTGCCGCTTCGCCGAGAACGCATGGTTCATAAAGACCCGTGAGCCCGGCTACCAAGACTCCTCGGTAGCAGATATCGTGCGCGAGATGGCGTCTTACGCCGACGGGATGACCATGAGCGCCAAGAAAGACCCGTTTGGCAATATCGGCGGCTGGCTAGCGTGCAACGACGACGAGATCGCCGCCGCGGCTCGCAATATGTTGATCCTCACCGAAGGTTTTCCAACCTATGGCGGTCTGGCTGGCCGCGACCTTGAGGCGATCGCCCAGGGTCTGCGCGAGGCGGTGTCGCACGACTATTTGGCATATCGGATCGCCTCGACATCCTATCTCGGCTCGGCTCTGAGCGATGCGGGCATCCCAGTAGTCGTCCCTTACGGCGGACACGCGATATACATCGATGCCAGAGAGATGCTTGGCCACATTCCCCCGTTGCAATATCCCGGCCAGTCCCTCGCGGTAGAGCTCTATCGCCTCGGCGGTGTTCGCGCCTGCGAGATTGGAACCGTAATGTTTGGAATGTCTCCAGATGGGACCGAGACGCCCGCCGCAATGGATCTGGTGCGCCTGGCGATCCCGAGGCGGACCTACACCCAGAGCCACATCGACTATGTCATCGAAGTTTGCACCCAGGTACAAGAGCGCTCCGGAGAACTTCGCGGGCTGCGCATCGTCGAAGCGCCCAAGACCCTTCGCCACTTCAC
>JAJYGZ010000288.1 GCA_021790495.1 Actinomycetes bacterium | reverse complement strand
ATTCTTGATGGCTGGGAGATCGATAGCTACGCCTCCGAGGAGGCTCATCGCCCCAAATCCGATCCGGGAGCGGGCGGAATAATTGGCGCCTTCCTAGCTCTTGGCTTCTACGCGCTTATCTATCCCATCATGTTCGGTGAGACGCCGCTGCGCCTGCTCTCTGGTGCCACCAACCCGATGGCGGTGTGGGGCGATCGCCTCGCGCCCGGCCATCCATGGCTGATCCTCATCCCGGTATTGGCTTCTACCGCCGGCGGCCTCTGGCTGACGTCGTTCATCCTGATCCGAGCTCTTTATGCCATGGGCAGAGAGGGCCTCGTTCCGAAAGGATTTTCGCATGTCAATCGGCGCGGGGTACCCAGCACCGCCACTGTCGTCACTATCGGAGCCGCCTTCGGGGTAACCGCTCTTCAGACCCTGTTCTCGTCACTGAGCTCATTCTTTGGCGTGATTCTCTCTGCCGCAGGCTTCTTTTTGGTGACCGAATTCTTCATGGACAGCCTTACCGCCACGGTCTTTTTGCGGCGGATGCACCGGCGGCGCAGCGACACCGCGGATTCCCCGCACGGACACGGCGCCTTAATGGTGCTTTCGGCGCTGTCGTCGGCTCTCTTTGCCGCATTCATCGTCGGGTTCTTCATCTACGGGCCGCGCCTGATCGGGCCGAGCATCGACTATATCGTTATCGCGCTGGTGGCGGGGGGTTTGATTTTTGCAAAGTTCGCCAAACGCCACGCCAAGATATTCGTCTTTCACGGCTCGCCGAGCGACGCCGAGGACTCCGAGCCCGACCTGATCGAGATAGCAGGCTCGACCGAGACACCGAGATAACCGCGCTCCCCTTTTACGCCGAGACCGCCTTGGCTCGGGCGTTGTCCTGGGCGGGCTCCGCCACGTCCCGGGCGAATGGTCGAATGACGACAAAGATCGTCCTCGATCGGCACGATAGCTGGGAAGTCACCGAAATTTCAACTCAGGTGCCGATTATTGGCTAAGCACGTCAAGTTCTGTTTAGCTACGAAGGGTCGTGGTACTCTGAATTTGTAACGTCAGCCGGGCGAGCATCGGATTTGGGCGCTTGAAGATGCATGGAGGTGCTCATGGACAAGGACCTGGTCGACCAAGTAATCGATATTTCCAATCGTATTGTGGCCAGCGGTGCCATCTCGGCGAATGGACATGGCAATGTGAGTCTCCGCGTGCCAGGCGCCAACGAAATGTACTTCACGGGAGGCCCGTCGCTTCGAAACCATTCGCCAGCGGCCGTGGTGCGCGTTGGCCTCGACGGGGTCCTTATCGAAGGGGATCTGCCCCCCATCCAAGGCGCGGTAGTCGCGATGCACACCGCGATGTATGGCGATAACCCCGACGTCGGATGCGTTATGCACACGCATTCTCCCTTCGCGACGGCATACGCAGTCGCAAATCGCCCAATCGGGTGTTGGCTTGAGGCCTTGGCAATGTTCGGCATGGCCGACGGAATTCCGGTGGCGAAATATGGACCGCGCGGCTCCGAGGTTTCCGTAGCGAATATCCGAGCGGCAATTACGCCAGGAGTCCCGGCAGTTCTGCTTGCAAATCATGGAGTCCTGGTATTTCACCGCAGCCCGGAATTGGCAATTATCGCCGGCGGAGTCATCGAAGAGGCGGCTCAGGCCGGAATAAATTCCGCCGCACTGGGCGGACCGGTAGAAATTCCCCAAGCGATGCGCGCAGCAGCTCTGCAGCGCGCCATGCTCTTCGCAAGCCACGGGACGGCCCACGCCCACGGCTAAACATGATCGACAACTTGATGACGGCCCTCCTTTGGACATACACAAGTTGCCCGTGGCGATGCCATGGTGCGCGGCGTCGCGGTAATCAATTTTCCCGCCATGAAATTGCCTAATTCTCTCTGGAGTTCGCGATGCGGATAATGATATGTGGCGTTCCAGCCCCCGGGCACATTATGCCGCTGCTCCCGATCGCGCGGGCCTTCCTCGATCGCGGCGACGAGGTGACCATCGCCAGCGGCGAGAATGCCAAAGAAATGGCGCTTAGCAGCGGGCTTTCATTTCGCGCCGTCGGTCCCAAATATGAATCTTGGTTCGAAGCGCTTCGCGTTCGCACGCGGGGCAATCCCGGCGACGGCCTGGCGCCCGAGCGCATCGAGGGCTATTTCGTTCCCCGCCTTTTCGGCGAGATCGGGATGGCGCTGGTGCTCGACGACCTGCTCGCCTTGGGCAGGGAGCTCGAGCCGGAACTCTTGGTGTTCGAGCCATACTTCTTCGCCGCCCCGCTGATCGCCGCATTAATCGGCGCGAGGCCTTTGCTCCATTTGATCGGACCGGTGATGGATCGGACAGTCCTAGAGCTCACCGCCGATGCCATATCTCCGATGTGGCGCGAGTTCGGTCTTCAAAGTCCTCCCGACGCTGGCGTCTACGCGGGGACGATGCTGAATATCTGCCCGCCGTCGCTCGACCCAGCGACTAGCGCCATGGGGGGTGTCCGCCCGATGCGTCCCGCCGCGCTGCCAATTGTCTCGACATCGCCATTGCCGGTATCCTTCGCTGAATCCTCCCGGCCTCTTGTCTATCTGACCTTAGGAACCTTCTCCAACAACAACCTGGATCTTTTCACCCTGGTACTTAGCGCATTGAAAGACGAGCCGATCAACCTCATCGTCTCGGTAGGCGCCGACAACGATCCTTCGGCGCTATCGCCCGTTCCCGAAAATGCCCGCGTCGTCCGATACATCCCTCAGGCAGAGTTGCTCCCGCACTGCTCAGGTGTCATCCATCACGGAGGGGCGGGCACTATGTTTGGGGTACTGGCACACGGGCTCGCATCCTTGGTTCTCCCCCAGAGCGCCGACAACTTCAAGAACGCGGACCTCCTCGAAGCTGCCGGGGCGGCAAAGGTGCTCCTACCCGGCGAGGTGACCAAGGACTCTGTGCGCGCTGGACTGGCCGGCGTCTTGGATTCAAGCGCAATTTCGAGCCGGGCGAAACTCCTGGCACAAGAGATCGCAGACATGCCTAGCCCGAATGATGTTGCCGCGATGCTTGCCGCCGACTCAGTTGGGCAGCAAATCGCTTGCGATAGCTGATCCGATCCAAGAACGCTCAACCGAGCTTGATGCGCCCAGGCTCAATCCCATGGTGACATCAAGATCCCGCCAGCCACCGAACCCATCTGGCCTAGTGAAACGCAGGTGGCCTCGCCCTCAAGACACGGCCGCTTGTCGACCTTGATCCGAACGCGCCGGGGCTTCATTTGCGTCGCCTCCATCCCGCTCCATACGTACGCGAATCGCCCAATGTGGTGCTTGAGGTGTCGTTGGCATCGCGCACCGCTAGAGCGTCAAAACCCACACCGGCGATGACATTGACACTGCGCTGAATCGTTCCGTCCCCGCCCCAGAGGGAGACCAGTT
>JAJYGZ010000045.1 GCA_021790495.1 Actinomycetes bacterium | reverse complement strand
CTCGGTGATTTCGGCCACCACCTTAAGTGAGAAATAGCGTCAGCCAAGGATTTTTGTCTTGCGACAGCTCCAAGTTTCGGCCCAAGACACCGCCCGCAATCTGTCAGCGAGCGAACGCGCAGGCTACGCGCCGAAGGGGGCCCGTCCTCACGAGAGTTGAAGAAGTTTGCGGAGATATTGATATCGAGCAATCGGGACGTGGCTGGCGATGGGTATCTCCTCGATGACCCGAAGAGATGTTTAGAGCCACGAGCGCGACCAATGCTGCGAATCCGCCTGTCAGATACGGGTGCGGCTGGGGGAAGAATACCCGCGCGGGCTCCGCGCCAAAGGCGGCCCAAGCGCGCGATACCTTGAGTCAATAGTCCAGGGTCAACCGGCGATTATCACCGACGCGTCGGATTTTCCCCGGTTCTTCATGAGAAGGTGGCGGCCATAGAGCATCCCCGCCGCGGCAAACAGGGCTGCCACCGAGGTCATCGACCAAGCGGCCGCAAACGAAGCGTGGTCCACCACGTATCCAAAGGCGAGCGGTCCGACCACTGACCCAATGTAGGCTCCGGCTTGAGTCGTCCCGGTTGCGCGTCCTTCCGCTCCAGGATGATTTACGATGACGGCGAAGTTGAATACCCCGTTCCATCCCCATCCAGCCCCGTAGCACACGATGGTCGCCGGAAGAATGAGCCAGGGAACGCCCATCGCAAAAGAAGCATATCCGACAGCTCCGAGCCCCATCATCGCCGCTATTACCGGCAAATGCCGCCCGCCGCGCCGATCTGCCATGTATCCTCCGACAAGCCTGGAAATCAAGCCGGCCGCCGAACCAAGAGCTGCCAGCAAACCGGCATTTCCCGGACTCCAATGGGCGTGAACTGCATTTTCGACTAAAAATGCGCCAAGCGCATTGGCGGCACCCGCACCAAAAGCCATCGCAACAGTCAGCGCCGCAATCGGTGCGATGGCTATCTTCGGGCGGGCGATCTCGGCGTGCTGGGCGGACTTGGAGATTCCGCGCGACTTACCCGGCGGAATCGCGGCAGCCACGATAATCGCCATGACTGCGGCGAATCCGTAGGCCCAGTGCCATCCAATGGTTAGCGCCACCAAGGGTACCGCTAGGCCGGCGAGTAGCGTCGACACTGGTATCGCCGCCTGCTTGACGCCCAAGGCAAATCCCCTCCTGCTGGGGCGAACTGCGTCTATCACAAACAGGTTCACCGCAGGCTGGTTGGCTCCAGTCGCCACGCCCGCGACGACGAGCAGAATGAGCATTGTCAAATAAGTGTGCGCGATGATAGCTATTCCCAGCAAGGAAAGCGCCGCGACAACCGCGCAAATCCTCATGATGATCTCCCCGCCAAAGCGCTCGGCTAAAGAGCCGGAGGCGATCGAGACCACCGAGGCAGCAGCAAAGAAACTCCCCACCAAGAGGCCGAGCCCAGAGACGCTGAAGTGCAGGCTCTCGCGAACCTGGACCGCAAGCGCACCAGTGAGAAAGACCGGCAGCGTCGTCGAGGTGGCAGAAGTTATCGAGACCGCAACTTTGTAAGGGCTTCGTTGGTAAAACGGCCTCTTATCAGGTGCTGCGGCTTTCTTGGAATTCGTGATAATCCTACAACGCTAGCCCAAATTCGCGCAGAACTCCCAAATATGCCCTGGGTCAATCTTCGACGATGCTGATGGCTAGTTCCGGGCACAGTTGTACTGCCCGCTTGGCCATCTCAAAGTGACTATCGCGGAGCTTGGCCCGCTCCAATATCGGAAAATGCCATTTATCCAAGACGATGTTCTCCGTCAGCAGTTGAGCACAAGTTCCGTGACCGCCGCATCGAGTCGGATCGATAACGATTCTCATCTGCCGACCGCTGCCGCCATCGCGCCCAGCGGTGCGGAAGCAGGCAAGAGCACAGATCGGTGCGACCCCAACGCGGAGCATCGGCCCTGCTTGTGCAATCTGATCTCGTCGGCAAATGTCCCGACCGTCGAGCGAACCAGGCCGATCACCCCATCGGGGTGCTGGCAACCTCCGCGATGCTCAACAAGGGGAATCACGTTCCTAAGTTCGGTCAATCCGCGATCCACATTCGATGAGAGGGCGATCCTAGCGAACGACGTCGAGATCTCGGGCAGCCCATTTACACATGGGCCGCACTGTCCAGCGCTCTGTCCGGCGAGGTATTCAACTATGCCAGCGGCTTCAACAACCGGACAGGTATCGCGATTGAGAACCCCGATCACGCCTGCGCCCATCGAGAGTCTCCGCTCCGACAGGCTCACGTCATCGAGGGCGAAATCGAGTTCCGTTCCGCTCGGCGCGCTTAGCCATCCGCCGAAGTAGCCTCCGAGCAGAACTGCCCGAACTTGAGATCCACCAGCCTCTCGGAGCAGTGAACTCAATTGAAGTCCCGGTGCCACCTCGTACACCCCGGGTCTTTCCACTGCGCCAACCACCGTGACCAGCCTTGTTCCCGGATCCGAGCCTGATCCGATCCGGCGATACCAATCCACTCCAAAGCGCATAATTAGCGCCACGTGCGCGAAGGTCTCCACGTTGGCCAGTAGCGTCGGAGCGCCCTTGACCCCAGAGACCGCGACCCGCTCGGTAGAAAAACGCGGGAGAGCGGGCCCGCGCTCAATACGCCGCACAACAGAGGTCTCTTGGCCCGAAACGTAACCACTCGGCGCCTCGACAACGCTAACTTTTACCTCTTCGACGCCGCGATCGCGCCGTTCTCGAATCGCGGCAGCCACAGCTACTTGAGCTTCTTTGTCCTTGATATAGATATACGCAGACTTAGCGCCGAGCGCAGCCGTAGCTATGGCAATGCCATCGAGAACGAGGTGGGGATTGTTCCGCATCAGCAGAGTGTCCTTTTTGCTCAAAGGCTCCGATTCGGAAGCGTTCGCGACAACGACCGCCCCTTTTCGAGACTGAGCCCTCGCCACGGTCTCCAATTTCCTCACAAATGGAAATCCCGCACCGCCACGGCCAGTTAGATTCGCCGCCCGGAGCGTCTCAAAAACGACCTGGGGCGTAAGGCCGCTCGGCAAGCGGCCAAAATTCGACACGTGTTCAGGGAGGCCGATACGAAAGCGCTGTCCGCGCAACAGATCGCCCGCGAATGCGATCTGAGGGCCATTCACCTTGGTCGCGGTCTCCCAGCCCGCCGATATCCGTCGCGGACCCACGGGCGCTACAATGCTCGCCGATATGTTCTCAATCACCTAACACAACCTCCTTAGTCATAAAATGCACAGTCCAAAATCGTCGCGCTCGTCATCTAATTCGATTCCGCTTGGTTCGGCTGGGCTGCCGGCGCTTGAATTGCGCCGGTAAAAGTACTCCCTGAAATCGACAGTGTCACTTGCGCCCCTACAGTGCCCGCCGGACCCGCAATGCTGAGAAAGAGTGCCGAACC
>JAJYGZ010000017.1 GCA_021790495.1 Actinomycetes bacterium | reverse complement strand
GCCGATCATTGCGGCGAGCGTAGAAGTCTTGCCGCTGCCCGTCGGACCAGTTACCAGTATCAATCCGCGCCGTTCGTTCGCGAGGCGGGTAACGACCGGCGGCAATCCGAGCTCCTCGACGGTGGAGGGTTTGGATGCGACGCGGCGAAAAGCCATCGAAATCATCCCGCGCTGGTAAAACGCGTTGACGCGATACCGGGAACCGTCGCCTGCAGCGTATGCGTAGTCCGCTTGCCGCTCGTTTTCCAGCGTGGTCCACAGGGCGGCGGTCATCGTGCCGCGCGCCACTTCAACCATGTCTCCAGGACTTAGCACCGGCACGTCGACCAGCTCGGAAAGAACGCCTTTGACGCGAACGCGCGGAATTGCATTTGCCTTGAGATGAAGGTCGGATCCGTCTCGATTCGTCAAGATGCGAAGCAGCCCGTCAAGAAAATCAGCACTCATGGCCATAGTTTCGACTCCAGTCCTAACAAACTTGACTTATTCGTCAAGGGAAATTACAAGAACGCCTCAACCCTGCGGTTGGGCGACAAATTTGCGTCGAATGAAGCAATGATAGACCTCATCGAACCCAAAAGTCCACAAAAAGATTACAACTAACTCTAAAGGCGCTGTTCAGTCAGTGCACCTCGAGTTGGCGACGCCTGCGCGAGACCTCTAGCGAAGTTCGTTCACGCTGGTGCGATCCATCACGTCGAGCCTGAGCCAGCGCGTCACATCGTGGGCGAGCGCAGGTTTGAGAATAAAGTACCCCTGTGCCATTGAACAGCCCATTACCCGCAGCGAATCTAGCACCTCCTGGGTCTCAACGCCTTCGGCGACGGTCGTAAGCCGCAAGCTCCGAGCAAGATCGATGATCGCCCGAACAATGGCGCGCCCGTTTATGTCATCGTTCATCGAAGTGACGAAGGACGAATCTATCTTCACAGTCGTGATCGGGAGATTCTTGAGATACGAAAATGACGAATAACCCGATCCAAAATCATCCACGGAAACAGATACCCCTAGTTCCCGCAACTGTTCAAGGATAAGCTTCGACCTGGTAGGGTCCGCCATAACAGTGCTTTCGGTAATCTCGATCTCCAACCAGCGCGCCTCTACTCCCGAGATCCTCAGGGCCTTGGCAACGGTCTCAGGGAAGTTGAGATCGTGAAAGTTCTTGGCGGAACCGTTTATGGCAACTCCCACTTTGATGCCTCCGCGATGCCAGCGCGAGCATTGCGTCAAAGCCGTTTCAAGGACCCATGTGGTAAGGGGTCGCATCAGCTCGGTCTGCTCTGCCAAGGGCATGAACTCGCCCGGAGCGATCAGGCCAAGCTTGGGATGATCCCAACGGAGCAAAGCTTCGAGTCCATCCACCCGGTTTGTTGCCAGATCCACTTTTGGCTGATAGACCAAATAGAGTTGTTCTGTTCCGATCGCCTCGCGCAAGTCGGCAAGCAATGAGAATCGTCCTGCTTGGAATTTCTCGCGATCTCCCAAATAAGTTACGACGCCGGCTCGAGACTGCTTTGCGCGAAAGAGAGCCACGTCGGATCGGCGCATCAAATCGTTCGCGTTGGAACCGTGCTCAGGAAACACCGCGACGCCGACCGTTCCGCTGATAGCCACGGGGCAGCCCACCACGTCCAAAGGTTCGCTCAATTTCCGCCGAAGACGTTGAGCGATCGCCTCTATATCGCCCGAAGACTCGACGTCATATGCGAGGAAGCCGAATTCATCGCCGCCGAGCCTGGCGACAAGGTCGCTGGGCCGCTTGGAAGCTTCAAGACGTCCGGCCGCGGCACGGAGCGTCGAGTCACCCACGTTGACGCCGAGCTTGTCATTGATCTCGCTGAACCCGTCCAGGTCAATCAGCAACACTGCGAACTTCACGTTACGGCGTATCGCCTCTTGGATATATGCCTCGATTTGCAGCTCGAAGTTGGCACGATTCGCAAGATTTGTCAGCGGATCGAGGCTGCGCGCCCGGTTGGATTCGAGTGCATGCATCGCACCTAGCTGAATCGCCAGCGCCACGCCGACCGCGATGGGCACGAATACCCATCCCTCAAGACCGAGAGCCACCACCAGAACGCCCAACAAGAGCAGTACAGAATCTGCGAGGAGGGTCTCAGTCGCCTCGTTGCGTACCCCCAATAAAAGAGACGAGCCTCTGGTATTTGACCAATAGACGGATCGAAGGACACCCGAGGTTAGAGCCGTGGCTTCCGCGGCAACCACCAGTCCCATGACATCTGTGCGTCCCAGGGTCCCGGCTGTCGCGAAACCTTGGAAGATCCCAAAGAGGTGCAAGACAGTCGCCCCGACGGCCAAGGACATCGCGATCGACAAGCCCGAATACCAGGCGGTCGCGTACGCCTTGCGTTTGGCCAATTCAATGCATGTGCGAATCGCCCCAACCGCAACAATGAGAAGCGTAGAAGGCGCAAGCAGCAGCATCGCAAAGAGAAAGGTCCAAGATTCGGTATCTATTAGTCGAAGTCGGTCGGAACGATCAGACAAGGCGCCCAGCGCCTCCGAGATTAGGAACGCGAGGAACAAAAGAGCGAAGCGAAGCGGTTGGAGGCTGATAAGCGAGGCAAGAGTCCAATGGCGATCCAAGCTCGCGAACCCCACGAGAACCGTAACCGACGCTGCGGTCGCCTTAACGTAAAACCCGTGGTGATCGCTCTTTCTCGGCTCGGCCATAACTCTCCGGGGATCGATTGCTCAAAATCACCTTTTTCCCAAATCGGGAAATTTCACCGCAATAAGTGATGTGATATCTCTCTGTGTGGTTTAGCACAGCTTTTGCCAGAATACAGGATGAAAGCACAAAACTCACAGACAAGTAATTACGAATATGAGATTTATTGTATTATGCGCCTTGGCCGACCGCCGAATTGTAGGCCACAAAGAGTCGATCAGAGCTGGTGATCGCACTTATCAGACCGCCTCCGACGACGCGCACATCATAGATTCCACCTGGCACAAGGCCTGAAGGCACATAGAAGTTGGCCTGGGTTCCGCTCCAGGAAAATCCCTGGGACAACTCAATTGCGCTAGGCGCAGTCCCGTTCGATGGACAAAGAAAAACTTCGGTAATATTTACCAGACCCGTGCCATGCAGAGCAATACTCGCCGTGGCGGAGTAGGTCGATTCCACCGGGCTGATCACCGACGTGACAGAGGGAGAGTTCCGATCGTTGGGATTAGACGCGCTCGAGCAACTGAATTGGGGCGCGGCTGGCGCGGCTGTAGTCGTGGTTGGTACCGTCGTGGTCGTCACCGGAATCGTCGTGGTAGTTACTGGGATGGTCGTGGTAGTGACTGGGATGGTCGTGGTGACCTTGGACGCCGCGATCGCTGAGTTCACAGTTGACGATGTCGCACCGGTTGCAACGTCGGAAGAAGGACTGCTGGCACGGCTCAGC
>JAJYGZ010000194.1 GCA_021790495.1 Actinomycetes bacterium | reverse complement strand
CTGCGAAGCGGCAGCGCCCTCCCTTGCCTTGGCTGCGGGACAGTCGCGTAAATGGCCGTCCCGTGCGCAATCGCGCGCGCTCGTGTTGGCGCTGAACGACGACTTGGGATTTTCGGTATCAGTTTCCGCGGCGGGGAGGAGCCGGGACTTTGCTTTTGAGTCCTGAATTGATTCCAGTGTGAGCTTGCTCGGGAAGTATGGTGAAAATAGCGTGAAATTGGTGGGAAAGATTGCGGAATCTTGACAGCTAGTGCTGTGTGAAAATGGTACCGTCGATGGCCCGGTGTCGCTGAAGCCGACTTTCTTTGGGTCCGAATGGTGCCCGATTATCGACCCCGGATGGCCAGCGGTCATCTCAAGTACTACCTCTGAGAATTTCCGGCCCAATCGATCGACGGCGTGAGCGCCACCGACCAGACGGCGACGGCCATCCGCCATATTACCCAGGTCCTTCGACTTGACGAACCGGGGGTCGCCCCCGGCATCTATGTCTCCCTTGCTCGCCATTGCAGCCGATAGATGAGGGATGACGGCATCTTGAGCGAGGTCCGCTGACATGCCGCCAACTCGAGGTAGCGGTGCCGAGCGACCTTTAACTCGCAGATCGCCGGCGCCAGTAATCTCGGCTAACCAGGCTCCAGTGCCCGGTGCCAATCCTGTTCGACGGGGTCTCCGATGCAATGTTGTACAATAACGACGCAAATGTTGTACAATAGTGACATGAGCAAGATCTCGGTTAGCAAAGCGCGCGAAAGGCTCTCCGAAGTTGTGGCGATGTCACAATCAGAGCCCGTTGTCCTGGAGCACTACGGGCGCCGGGCAGCGGTGCTGGTGAGTCCGGCGCACTATGACGAGATGCTCGATGCATTTGAAGAGTCGCAAGATGTCACCGCGTTTGACGCCGCGTTGGCCGAAGAGGGCAACAACATTCCCTGGGAGCAAGTGAAGATCGATCTCGGCTGGTCGTGACCGTCTATCGGATCGAGTTCAGACCGGCGGCCCTGCGCGAGATTGGCAAGATTGACCGCTTGGTGCACCCGCGCCTTCAAGGCGCCGTTGCACTTCTCGCCAAGGATCCACGCCCGCCCGCTTCGCGACCACTTCGAGGACGACCTGGCTATCGACTAAGAGTGGGCGACTACCGAATTATCTACACGATCGATGACGGGGTCCTCCTAATCGTGATCGTCACCGTTGGCCGCCGACGTGACGTTTACGAGTAATCGAAGCTATGGTTCGCTAAATCACGCACTTTACCTACGTCGCCGCGTAGTCGCTAGCGCAAGGAGGCGGTCTTATTGGTTCGCGTTTCCGAGATGAACCCTGATGCTGGGTTCAAGATGTTTTCACTTCGCGGCCACTGGCTTATCTGGCTGTTCTGCCTCGCTGCGTTTGTGCGCATGGTCGCTTTTTACAACCAAAATCGCCAGCATCCCAAGTTTGGCTTTGCACGCTCGGACTGATTCGACCCGCTGGGGTTCTGAGCGGTAGTTCACTTAATGGAAACGTTGAAGCAACAGAGCCGAAATGACTGCCCACTAGACGGATGTGGGAGGGATCCGACGCGGCGTTGGGTGAACTCTGAGATCGATCGAAGGGCGGACCGGATGAGGTTTTCAATCTTGTTTGGATTTTCAGTGTCCAAAGTTGTCTGGCAACCATACCAATATGTGATACCTTAGAAATCTGGTGGTAGTCATCGCGATAGAAACATGATGGGGGTCCTACTTTGTTCGCGGCATTGCTGGGACGAGGGCATATCAACGAGGCATTCAAAGTATTTTTCTAAATTTCTGAGGAAGGTTGTATTAATGAAGAGTCAAGATCAAGTGCCGGCAACGAAAAGGCGTCGGCCGATAAAGGGGAGACTGGCTATTCCCACGGTCGCCGTCTCGCTATTGCTCGCCGCCTGCGGTTCGGGGAGCTCAAGCACGGCGACGTCATCAGCTCCGAGCACCACGGTGAAGTCAACCGCGCCAGCAATTCTTGTAGTTGACCAGGCAAACTCTCCGGCAACATTGGATCCGGCTCTACAGTACGACACCGATAGCTATGTGGTCTACCGCAATATCTTCGATCAGTTGTTGAGGCGCGACCCCACCACCTCGAAGATAATTCCCTGGGTGGCAACGTCATGGAGTCAGACCACTCCCACCACGTGGGTATTTCAAATTCGCAAGGGGATAAAGTTCAGCAACGGCACTCCGTTGACCGGCGCTGACGTCGCCTTTAGCCTGAACCGGATCTTGAATCCAAGCTTTGCAAGTCCGCAGTTCGCCAACTTTAGCGTCGTGCAAAGTGCCACCGCCTCTGGTCAGACGGTAACCATTACCACCTCAGCGCCGTCTCCGACTCTGCTCACTTATCTAACGACGCTGAGCATAGTTCCCCAGCAGTATGTCACCCAGGTGGGAAATCAGGCATTCGATCTCCATCCCATTGGTTCGGGTCCTTACGTGCTGTCCAATTGGGTCCAGGGAAGCGAAGTTGTCCTAAAGGCCAACGACCATTATTGGGCAGGCAAGCCACCCTATCCCACGGTGGAGTTTCGCACGGTTCCGTTGGCCGCAAGCAGGGTTGCCGACCTGTTGTCAGGGGCAGCGGATATAGCGATTGAGCTTGGCCCTGACAACGCTACCCAGATCAAGGGCAGTGCCAATGCGAAAGTGATCGCTGTACCCACCGAACGGGTTGCCGATCTCTATATGAACAGCCTCAACGGGCCAACCGCGTCTCTTCAGATTCGCCAAGCGATTGCCTATGCCATCAATTATCCATCGATTATAAAAAACCTGGAGCAGGGGTACGCCAAGCCGGTGAAAGAGGTGTTGACGCCGGCGTCGTTTGGATATACCAACACGGTTCCAGGATTTCAATACGATCCTACCAAGGCAAAGCAGCTGTTGGCCGCAGCTAACGATCCCCATCCGAATCTGGTGTTTCCGACCTCTCCGGCGTTCTCAAGCGCAGTTGTCCAGGCTATCCAGGCCGATCTCGAGGCGGTAGGTTTTACCGTCCAAATCGTTACCACCGATCAGCCGACGTTTCTTAAAAACATTCAATCGCCGACACACAACTGGGGCAGCATTCGTTTTGGCATTTGGTCATGTTCATGTGCGGACGCCGACGGGACGATCTACCCCTTGTTTCACACCGGATCGATTTGGAGCAGTTATTCCAATCCGGCCTTTGATCAACTGGTAGTTGCTGCGCGTACAACCTTGAACGTCGCCCAACGCAAGCAGGACTACCGAGATGCGTTTGCGATTCTCCAAAAGGATGTCCCAGCCATCGGACTTTGGCAGAACTACGCAATTGACGGAGTAAGGAGCAACATCAGCTGGAATCCTGGTCCCCAAGAGACATTTTTCATCCCGCAAATTAAATGGGTTGGATGATCGGAGCCTCGGGGAACGACTTGGG
>JAJYGZ010000360.1 GCA_021790495.1 Actinomycetes bacterium | reverse complement strand
ACGATATCGCTTCTAAATCTTCACGGCCTCCGAAACGATTCGGGATGAAGTCGGGCCGCGAATAGTCAAGGTAGAGCATCGATGCAACCGCGTCCACTCGGAGCGCATCAAAGTGGTACTCTTCGACGAAATAGAGCGCGGAACCGATTAGAAAGTTACGTACTTCGGGCCGCCCGTAGTCAAATACAAGGGTTCCCCAATCCGCGTGACTCGCCATCTTCGGATCGGACTTCTCATAAAGAGGACCGCCGTCAAAAGTCGCAAGCGCGAATATATCCCGCGGAAAGTGCGCGGGCACCCAATCGGCAATAACTCCGATACCAGCCCGATGAAAACGATCTATGAACTCCTTGAGCTGGTCAGGCGCGCCGTAGCGCATGGTCGGAGCGTAATACGAGGTCGTCTGATAGCCCCACGAGCCATAAAACGGGTGCTCCATGATCGGCATCAGCTCAATGTGGGTAAATCCGAGTTCGGACACGTATGGGACCAAGAAATCAGCCAACTCGCCATAGGTGAGCAACCGATTTGGATCGGACGGGTCTCGCAGCACCGATCCGAGGTGAACTTCGTAGATCGAAACCGGCCTGTCTCCCAGCCATCGGCTTCGATTGGTCATCCAATCAGCATCATCGAACTCAAACGCCGAAGGATAAGGGATCACCGAGCCGGCCGAGGGCGGCTCGGCGCTTTGGGTCGCATATGGATCGGCGCGCTCTAGAGATGAGCCGTTGTCTGACTCGATTCTGTACTTGTAGCGCTGCCCAGAAACCGCTCCGGGAATAAAGCCCTGCCAGATCCCCGAATCACCAAGCCGCTCAAGCCTGTAAGCGTTCTCGGTGCTCCAATAGTTCATGTCGCCGAGGACTGCGACGCTTCTTGCCCTGGGCGCCCACACCGCAAAACGAGCCCCGACAACTTCGTTGTGAATACCTGCACACGACCCAAGAAAGTCCCAAATGCGCGTGTGCTGGCCCGTGCCGAATAGAAAGAGGTCTAATTCGGAGGCGAATGGTATATCTGTCCGCATGGTGTAAATGTTCCGAACTCGAAATGGCCCCTTTTCAGGTGGCATTATGGCAACCGGAGCATGCGACACTTGGCCTGCACCTAGCGCATTAAAACCCCAGCCGTCCCGCTAGAGAGCATACTCCGCGCTAATAAGAGCCCGCAAGCTGCGATCGCCGGATTGGTCGGCACTCAATACGCAGCGGGCGGCTAACTCGCGAATCCGATCGTTGACGCGGAACAAAAAGGACTCGGGAACGAACATCATCTGCGGACGAAATCGCTGCTCGTAAACGTACTCGTAAATCGCTTTCTCGACCTCGAAACATCCGAGCAGCGCGACCGAGGCTGGCTCGGCAAGGACGCGCTCCCCTACCCGCGAACTTGCATACCCCTCGAGCGCCGCCGCTCGCAGGCGCTGAACAAGTGACTGCGACTGGACTTCGGTATGTTGTTGCGCGGCGAGCGCGGTGACGTACCCGACGGAGCGGAGAAGTCCTGCCAAGTCCCTTTGCGGAAGATCCATGGCTCCAGCGTCTGAAATCGGCTCGCCTTCGAAGTCGATCACCACCATGCCCGCACCACTTTTGAGGACCTGCCCCAAGTGAAAGTCGCCATGGATCTCAAAGCTGCTCCAGCGTCCCCAAAGCTGATCGACCAGCCGGCTCAACTCGGTGGCCCAATCCTGCAATAGCGACGCATCTCGTGTTGGTCTGACACCGGGGGCGAGCAAAGCGAGCTCCAAGCGCGCAGCAAGCCATTTTGCCACGTCATCCGGAGTCGTGGCCTTATCTCGGTTCTGTGCCGCCTCTAGGTCATCGTGAAGTCGCCCCAGCAAGGCGCCGGTTTCGTGAATCAATTCGGTCACCGCGGCCTCGGCTTCGAGGTCCTGCCCGGAAAGCATCTGCAACGCGACGTCAAAAGCGCTCGAGGCGTCTTCGATCCGATCCACAACCACCGCCGACACCGACCCCGTCTCGTCAGAGAAAGACCCCCAGTAGTGGCTCACCGCAGTCGAGCCTTCGAGCATGCGATACATCCGTGCTTCGCGCGAATTGGACGAGCACGCCCGATAGAACTTCCCAAAGCCCGCCTTGCCAACAAAAAAGGCCGAGTTCGTTTGATCCAGCTGCGCCGGTTTCATGAAGAAATCGTCGCCGCCGCTGCCCAATCCCTCACGAACCACTTTGGCTTCGGGGCCGATAAAGTTCAAGCCCCGAAGCATTTGATCCAGCTTCGGGGCCGAAGTAACTTCGAAGACCTCGTCAAGGGTCAGTTGAGAGCCAACCTTAGCCGAGATCGCAAATACCGCCTTGAAACAGCCACAGCTGGTGACGATGCGACAAGGTGCGATCACCTCAGTGAGATCGGCGCCCTCGAACTCAGAGCCGAGCTCCACGGCCTCCACCGAGCACGACACCGGCATCCATCGAAATCGCCGCTTGGGTTCCGCCATATAGAGCCTGATGGCTTCGGCGATCTCTACGCGGGTAGCCACTGAATTCAGGCTCCACCATACGCTGCGAAATCCGGCTCGCCATCGATTTCGGATGGCGCGGGCGCAGCGATTCCGGTCGCGGATATGTCGAACCAGAACGTGCCATACGGAGCGAGGCTCAAGGGATACCCGTCGTTCTTGACGCGCGGAAATATCACGCCACCCAACAACTCTCGTGGAATCCGCCCAAGGTAGCTCGAAAGCTCCAGGGTAACCGGCATCGCGGTTCGAGCAAAATTGTTGACGCAGAGGATGGCCGTTCCGGTCTCATGCTCACGGCGAATGAAGGAGAACACCGCGTCATTGTCGTTTTCGACTACTTCGAAGTCTCCGGTCCCAAAGACTGGATTCCCTCGACGGATCCATAACATGTGGCGCAGCCATTGTAAAAACGACCCCGGATTGAGGAGTTGGGACTCGACATTGAGCGCCTCATATCCGTAGACCGGATCCATCAAGGCAGGCAAGTACAACGAGGCGTAATCGGCGCGCGAAAAGCCCCCGTTTCGATCCGAACTCCACTGCATCGGGGTACGAACGGAGTCCCGATCGCCCAGAAAAATATTGTCCCCCATGAGGATCTCGTCGCCGTAGTAGAGCACCGGGGTGCCCGGCAGCGAGAGAAGCAGCGAGTGGAGAAGTTCGGCTATCCGGCGATCATTGTCTATTAGCGGCGCAAGGCGACGAGCAATGCCGACATTGCGCTTGGCCCGCGGGTCCGCGGCGTATGCCTGATACATGAAGTTGCGCTCTTCATCAGTCACCATCTCGAGGGTCAACTCGTCGTGGTTGCGCAAGAAAGTCCCCCATTGGCACCCTTCGGGAATTGGCGGGGTCTCCACGATCGTTCGAAGCAGCGGCTCGGCAGACTCCTTCTTGATGGACATGAACATCTTGGGCATGATGGGAAAATGAAACGCCATGTGA
>JAJYGZ010000200.1 GCA_021790495.1 Actinomycetes bacterium | reverse complement strand
TTGGTCAATGTTGAGATTCTTCGGGACTCGCACCGCGCCTGAGACGCCTACGCCACGGTTACCCCGGTGCAGAGAGCGCCGCGAAATGGAATCGAGTGCGCTTTCGTCTGTCGAGTCCGATCTGACATGGCGGCAATACCGCGACATCGAAGTTCGATCAAACAAAGATCCTCGCCCGTATCGTTTCTCGAGGCTACCCCCAAAGGTGGGTCCAAGCCCCAGGCATTTCCAGGCACATCGAGACCTCTGAGGCTCCTCAAAGTGAACGCTCCGCGTCAGCGCCCGGGTCTTGGGAAACTTTCACGGGCGCTTTCAACTTGAGCTCTGATCACACAATCCTCGACATGATCGTTAATCAACCCCATTGCCTGCATAAAAGCATAAACCGTGGTAGGACCGACGAATTTCCAGCCCCGTTTTTTCAAGTCTTTCGACAACGCCAATGATTCCGCAGACGTCGAGGCAGTCTGAGGTTCAACGAGGTTTTCCAAGCCGGGTTCGTAGTTCCATACAAATACTGCCAGCGAACCCGTCCGTTTCACTATCTCTTGGGCCCGTCGCGCGTTATTCACGACCGCCTCTATCTTGCCACGGTGGCGCACGATCCCCTTGTCAGTTAGCAACCTAGCAAGGTCGCCTTCGGTAAAGTCGGCTATCGTGTCGAAATCGAAATCATGGAACGCGGCACGAAAATTCTCGCGCTTGGAAAGAATAGTACGCCAACTCAACCCAGATTGAAAACCCTCCAAACACAATTTCTCGAACAAGCGATAATCGTCGCTGACTGGGAAGCCCCATTCGGTATCGTGGTAGGACAGGAACTCTGGCGCGCCTCCGCTCCAACGGCAACGGGATTTCCCGTCGGGGCCTACTATGGTTTCACCGCTCATTTCTCTGCCGCCCTAGTTCGAAAGTTACTCAGTCTCGCAAAATCTTGGCGAACGTCGACTATCGGCGGCGCCCCTTCCAAATTCTCACCAAGGCTACTAGTCGCTTCTGCGAGAACGCTTGCTCTTCGCTCTGGATTTGCGATCCGCACCTCCACCTTCGGCAAGGAGGGAGATTGTCGAGTTCCACCATAGGTCACGCCCGGCGCCCTTGATTGTCTGGCCTGAAACCTGCCACCTAACGCGCATTCCGAAATTCCGCCTGACACTGTGCATCTGAAAACGGTCTCTTAAAATTCCCCAACGACGACGCAAATGACCCATGAACCGCGCCCGTCCCAGCCCTACCGATCCCAAAAACGCGCTGGGTATCAACGATATTTGAAAGCTAAACTTATTCTGCGCAACCATTATGCAGGCGTGGGCGGGTCGAACGCTTGGCCGATCTGAAGTGTTTGTAGGACTTGGCGCGCTATCTGCTCGTTTGCTTGGCGAGCAATGGACGGCATCCTGAATAGGTCAATAATCCACCAAATAAGGAAGCCGCCGCCAGTAATCCAAAAGACAAACTGAAGCCCGACCTTGCGATAATAGGCATAGTAGAGCGAAAGCACGAACCACAAGATGTAGCCCACGTACAGGGGCTTCCGTTTCTGGGCATACTCGCGAAAGAACACGTTGCGGGTTTCAGGGTCCATCTTGGACACGACTTGTTGGATGCTCGGCGGCAAAGCCTGAAGCGTCCCCAGCTCGGTGTTTTCGGCCTTTGAGCTTTGGACCGCGCGAAAAATCGCAAAGGCGATCAAGACAAGGACTGCGGCTCCGACAAACGATCTCATAGCGTTGACCTCCATGGGTTCAAGAAACTGCCGCAAGATGCTACGACGGGTATGTGACATCCTCCCCAAGAACGCCAGCGATCGAGACATGGACGCGGCCGCCGAGCACACACGCGACGAAACATTAACTCGACCCATTATCGCGCCCAGCTGCGAAATAGCCGCCCTATCCGCGATACACAGAGATGACGAACAGGACTTGGACCATCTTCTCCCTTCTCCCAAATTCTCGTCGCATCGCAGGGGCTTCACGCGCCGCGTGAACGCGCCCAGAAACTGGACCAGAAGTCGTTTCTCTCTTGTCTAGGAAAACATCGAAGAGCCACTCAAACGAGGTCTCAGTTGGTCGCCGTGATCGTCATCAACTCTTGGTCTTTAGAGCACTCACGAAACGACACGCACCTAGATGTCCCAGACGCGGTGATACCCCAGCCACGAAGATCGGCTCCGAAGTACGGGTATTTCCGGGGCACCGCTCGGCGATACCATGGGATTAGCCACAGTAAAACCGGCGAAGGAGCACGGCTCGGTGACACTGCGACTTCAAGCTCACCGGGCAATCGGTTCTTGGTAATATCACGGCGAACCAGAAGGAGGCTCGATGGGCGCAACATACATTGTCGATGGCGTCCGCACCCCGATCGGCCGCTACGGAGGCGCGTTGGCGGAGATTAGACCCGATGATCTCGCTGCCACGGTGGTCTCGGCGATTGCGAGGCGTAACTCCGATCTCGACCCGGCACTGATCGACGACGTGTACTTCGGTGACGCAAACGGCGCCGGTGAAGACAATAGAAACGTTGCCAGAATGGCGATATTGCTGGCTGGCCTACCCACTTCAATCCCCGGAGCCACGGTAAATCGACTTTGCGGCTCTGGGATGCAGGCGGCGATCGACGCTTCGCGCGCGATCGAGTCCGGCGATGCCCGTTTAGTCATCGCGGGCGGCGTCGAATCAATGACCAGAGCGCCCTATGTTCTCGCCAAAGCCGCCAGCGCATTCCCGCGCGCACATGAGACGCTGCATTCGACGACGCTCGGGTGGAGACTCACCAACCCGAAGATGCCCACCAAATGGACCGTGGGTCTGGGCGAGGGTGCTGAAATTCTTGCCGACATGTTCAAGATCACCCGCGAAGATCAAGACGTCTTCGCGCTCGCAAGCCATGCAAATGCAAATGCGGCCTGGAGTTCGGGAACCTAGTTAGACGAGATCGTCCAGGTAGAAGGTGCTGGATTGGAAAGAGACGAGTCGATTCGGTCCGACACCACCATCGACAAGCTCGCCAAGCTAAAGCCCGCCTTTAGGGCCAGCGGAACGGTAACGGCAGGAAATTCGTCACCGCTCAACGATGGTGCTGCGGCGTTGCTGCTCTGCGATGAAGCATTCGCCCAAACTAAGATTGCCACACCGCTCGCGCGCATTGCGGGTCGCGGCGTAGCCGCGGTCGAGCCGCGGCTTTACGGGATTGGGCCGGTAGAAGCGGCGAATCAAGCGGCGAAACGTGCCGGGGTAACTTGGGCGGACCTCCGCGCAGTCGAGCTCAACGAAGCATTCGCCGCTCAGGCGTTGGCCTGCATCAAGTCCTGGCCAGAGCTCGATCCAACGATTGTAAATCCCGGCGGGGGCGCGATTGCGCTTGGCCACCCACTTGGGTGCTCAGGGGCGCGCCTGTTGGCCTCGTTAGCTTGGAGACTCCATCGCGCGCGAAGCGTCG
>JAJYGZ010000083.1 GCA_021790495.1 Actinomycetes bacterium | reverse complement strand
CCTGGATAAAAGAGCAGCATACACGGCTAGAAGAGGCCTTTTCTGATCCTGATACGGTGGTTCTCTGTGAGGACGAGATGGTTCTCACCCAAGCGACAACCGTTCAGAAGGTATGGATACCCCAAGATCTTGCTTTTATGGGATGGAGCGGGATGGCACCGCGGGAGCGTGGCCCAACAAGCAGTCGCCGTACTTGGTATTGAAGCGGTGCATTTCCCCCCATACTCTCCGCAGCTCAATCCCCAAGAACACGTCTGGAAACAGGGACGCGCGACGGTGACCCACAACCGCTTCATTCCCAAGATCGAGCCAGTGACAAAGGAATTAGTCGACTACCTCAACACAACGGTATTTCCTTACACGCTGCTCCATTTCAGGAGCAACTGAGAGTGTTATATGTATAGGCAAATGGAGTGGGCCCCCCAGATCTCTGGTTATGGTGTTGGGGTTATCATCGAGACGTGGGCACTCACGATTTTCCATTTCCCTTCCAAGCGAATCCAGGTTTGAGACTGCCGACCCAGCTGGTCGCCGTTGGGGTATTGAAACAGCGTGTTGACGACCGCGGTATTTTCGCCGAACGTTGTGACCCTGGTATCGGAGATGCTTCTTCCAGGCGGTAGCGGAGGTTGTTCAGCTCGCCATTTGGTGATCTCCTCAATCCCGTACTGCTGATCGGAGACGCCATATCGCAGCGTCAGCGGACTGTCCCAAAAGAAGTCGTGCAATGCGGCGAGATCGCTAGATACCAGGGCCTCTTCGTACTTGATGAAGAGATCTAAGATTTCAGTTTTTTGGGCTGCCGAATCAATTTGCACCCTTGACTCTTTTCGCTATGGCTTCCTCTAGCGCGATTCCGGTCCGAAGCAAGCGGGCGTCGCGACCTGGGCCTGCAACCAGTTGGATCCCGATAGGCATGCCTTCACTCGTCGCTCCGCACGGCAGCGAGACCGCCGGCGAACCGATCAAAGACCAGGGTATTGCGTTTCTCGAGAGGCTCAGCAGGTGCTTCTCGTAGTCCAGCCAAGGCGGCGTCGCTACGGGCACGGTGGGCATTACCAGAATGTCGCACTGTTCGAAGGCCGCGAGGAGTCTCGCGGCGAGAATATTGCGTTGACGTTGCGCATCTAGGTAATCCGGGGCCGTGATCTTCAGGGCCGCGGCGAGCTGATCGCGAACCTCGGGGATGCAAAGATCGAGGTTGGTACCATTCGAGCGGTGAAAAGTCGTCGCCTCTGAGCGCGAGATCAGCAGGCCGATATCGTTAGCTATGTCGAAATCTTCCGACGACGGACGTTTGACCTCATAAAGTCGTGCACCCAGGTCAATTAGCTCCGCCAGGGCTGCTTGGGTCGCGGCCGCTATTTCGGGGTCGGCTTCCGACAGCGTGGCCGCTACCACGCCTACCTTCACGCCGTCCAGGCGGTCACTGGAATCGAATCCCGATAAAACTTCCCGACCGGCGAGGACATTCAGCATTATCGCGGTATCCGCGACAGTTCGGGTAATCGGCCCGATATGGTCGATAGTCCAAGAGAGCGGAACGATACCGTCAGTCGGAACGATGCCGAAGGTCGGTTTGTAACCCACCACGCCACAGAGCGACGAGGGAACGCGCAGCGACGCGCGCGTGTCGGTCCCGAGCGACGCCAGACCGACGCCGGTAGCCACGGCGATCGCGGACCCTCCGCTCGATCCTCCCGATATCCGGGTTGAGTCGTAGGGGTTGCGACATTGCGGCGTGGTCACTCCGAGTGCGAACTCATGCGTTGCCGCCTTGGCGAAGATGAGCGCGCCAGCCGCGCGGAGGCGCTCGACACTGCTCGCGTCTCGCACCGGGAGGTCATAATAGGCTTTGGATCCGGCTCGGGTCGGTAAGTAGGCGACGTCGATCACGTCTTTGACCGTGATCGGGATCCCGTCGAGCGCACCGGCGGGTCCACCGGATGCTCTCTCGAGATCCATCAGATCGGCTGCTTTACGGGCGGCTTCCTCGTCGATGGCGACGATGGTGCCTAGATCGGCGGTTTCTGACATAGCCGAGAGTGAGCTTTCCAACAGCTCGCGTGTAGTCAAGTTCCCGCTTCGAAGCAGAACTATCGCTTCGCGAAGCGTTGGCGTCGTGGTGAGCGGCATTATCGGCGAGACGACCTTGGAAGGAGCGCGAAGGTAGATATTTCGAGCGTCTTGAGGCTTACCGTCGTTTGCGGTAATCGTTTCGAAGGACTCAAGCGATAGGGGTGGTGCAGATTTAGGCTCCGCCTGTTCTAGAGAGTGCAACCTCGCCAAAGCGCTGTCGAATGCAGCCTCAGCGACGCTGATGCTAGGAGAGTTCACAGACCTGCCTCGACGGGTGCGTATTGGCTAATAGTGGCGATGAAGGCGCCCGAAGTCGCCACTGCGCCGAATACACCGCCTTGCATTTTGACCATTTTCAGGGCAGCGAGATAATTGCCGACGTCGGTCGCCGCGGTGCAGTCAGAAAGCAGCAGGCATTCATATCCACGATCGTTAGCGTCGCGCATCGTGGTGTGGACGCAGACGTCGGTGGTGATGCCGGTGATTACCAAGTGGGTGATACCGGCCGTTCTAAGCAGAAGGTCCAAGTCAGTCGCGTAGAACGAACCCTTGCCGGGCTTGTCAATTATCATTTCGCCTGGCAGCGGGGCTACCTCGGGCACAATCTCCCAACCCGGCTCGCCGCGCACGAGGATTCGTCCGCATGGGCCGCTGTCGCCGATTCCCGCCCCGATTCTCTTGGAGCGCCATAATTTGTTTGGCGGACAATCCGAGAGGTCGGGCCGGTGCCCTTCTCTGGTGTGGATGATCATTGCCCCCCAGCGGCGAGCCGCTTCGAGCACCTTTGCCGTGGGTCCAAGCGGGGTTCTCGTCAAGGAGAGGTCATAGCCCATCCGATCCACATAGCCGCCTGGTCCACAGAAGTCGGCTTGCCAATCTATGCATAACAGCGCGGTTCGCTTGGGGTCAAGCTCGGCGTCAAATGGCCAGGGATATGGTTCTGCGTCTATCAGCATTGCAGGGTCCTCTCTAGGCTGCGATTCGATTCGAGCCTTTCGCATTGTTTTAGTGACTATCAAATCGCCGATGGTAAGGCCGTCGGCCAGCTCGCTTTTATCGGGCGCGATTTGAGCACCACCGAGGTTAGCGAGGGCGGCGAGCACCGAGGAGGTAGTGGCGACGGCGCCGAATATTCCCCCGGAGTATTCGATCATCGAGGCCGAAGCTTTCTCGATCGAAGGATCCAACGATACGCAGGCGTCAGTTGCCAGCAAGCATTCGTAGCCGCGGTCGTTTGCCGAACGCATGGTCGAATGTACTGGGCCTTCCAGGCCCCATCCCGCCAAGACCAGGTCGGTAATGCCACCTCGGCGTAACTCACCGTCGAGATCGGTATTGAAGAAGCCGTCGATGGCCGGGCATACATGGATCTGT
>JAJYGZ010000132.1 GCA_021790495.1 Actinomycetes bacterium | reverse complement strand
ACTCTTCTTGGCATCGGCCGCACCTCTGTTTGGTTGAGAGTCTCATCGGTGGCGCTCACCCACTATAAAACGTCTAACATACCGGCGATGTTCCCCTTCACCCGACGCACACACTTCAGTTGCTCCGGGGCGAAAATCAGCGCACCTTTAGTTCTGCCTTGTAGATTCTCGCCGGACCCATCGCTTCGATAACCTGGGCGATACGCATGAACTCGACCGAGACCTCCGACTCTGGCTGGGCCATCACCACCGGCTCGCCGACATCGCCGCCTTCCCGTAGCGGAATATCAATGGGAATCGAGCCAAGCAGAGGAACGTTCAGCGATTTGGCGAGTTTTTCGCCACCTCCACGCCCGAAGATGTCGTAACGTTTCGCGTCGTCGCCGCGAAAGTAACTCATGTTTTCAATAACACCGCGCAATGGAAGCTTTAGCTTTCTAGCCGCAAGCGCCGAACGCTGGGCGACTCGCTCAGCGGCGTCTTGGGGAGTGGTAACCACAAAGGTCTCGATCTTGGGAAGGTACTCGGCAAGCGAAAGCGTCACGTCGCCGGTACCGGGCGGAAGGTCTACGCATAAGTATTCGATGTCGCCCCAGTACACATCGACAAGAAACTGCTCTAGCGCCTTGTGAAGCATCGGTCCGCGCCAAATTACCGGAGTGTCGTCCGAGACGAAGTACCCGACGCTCATGGTTTTTATACCGTAGGCGACCGGTGGAACCATCACCTTGCCGATAACCGCCGGCGGTCGCTGGATTCCGAGCATCTTGGGGATCGAGAAGCCGTAAACATCCGCGTCAAGTATTCCAACCCGGTGTCCTCGTCGGGCCAACGCGGTGGCAATTCCAACAGTTACCGACGATTTCCCCACCCCGCCTTTTCCCGAGGAGAAACCGAGGATCCTGGTCTTGGTGCCCGCCGCCATGAGACGATTCACCCTGTCGGTTCCCCCGGGCACAGCCTCGAGCGTCAGATTTTCCAGGTGCGACTCCAGTTCCGCGAGCTGATCCTCAGACATCTCCTTGAGGTTTATTTCCAGCTTGACCCCCTCTTGAGCCGCCGCGGCTTCCAACTTCAAGATCAGGCTGTCAAAATATCCCGCTGGGGCAGGATAGGCGAACAGTTCGACCGAGTACTTGGAAAGCCGCCGCGAGAGCTGCGATAACATCCCCAAATCCGAGATTGGAACGAGAATGTCGGGTTCCAACACCGCGCCAAGCTTTTCAAAAAGGTTTTCAGAATTCATTTGCCGGCCCGGCACTTTCTCTAAGTATGGGATATTTTCTCCTATGTAGGTAGAATAATTTCAAACGGCGAATGCCGCGTCATGAAGTGGGTCGAATGGACATTGTGCAACAACCTAGGATTCATGAAACGGCGCATTCGGTCGAGGATCCAAAGTTCCAGGCTGCTGTCAGCGCGGTAGTTGGAGCCTTCGGAGATCCGACCAGGCGCGAAATATATCTTTTCGCCCGCGACAACGACGGCGTAACGGCAAATCAAGTTGCCGAGGCATTCGCGCTGCATCCCAATGTCGCCCGGCACCACCTCGACAAGCTCGTTGCTGGCGGTTACCTCGACGTATACCTCGAGAAACCCCGCAGCGGAGGCGCTGGTCGCCCGTCGAAAATGTATAAGGGCGCTTCAATTCCAATGGAGCCCGAGGTGGGTTCAAGACGCGACGAGCTGCTCTCTCTCCTACTGAGCGCCGCCATAGTTCTCATCGAGCCCCGCGAAGCCGAGAGGATGGCCGAAGCGGTCGGAGAAGCCTACGGCACCAAGTTGGCTATGCACATGCAGCCCCAGTTGGCGCAGCGCTCGATCAAATTTGCCATGCGCGCCATCGCCGATGCACTTACCGCACATGGCTTTGCCGCTCGCCAATCCGATTCGCTCGGATCGCTCACGGTCGTTTCGGACAACTGCCCCTTTGGGCAGGCGGCGTCTGAAAATCCTGTGATTTGTGCCCTTGACCGGGGTTTAGTCCGAGGAATGCTCGCAACAATCGTGCATCACCAAGTTGATGTGACGCTCACCTCGCGCGCAAAAGGAGATGCCAACTGCGCCGTCAGCGTTTGACGGCGCGCGGTGCAGCCCAGCGAGTGTCAAATTGCGCCTGATGCAGTAGTTCTGGCTCAGTCACCCCAATAGCGCTGCTCGCGCCAAGGGTCTCCATACATGTGGTACCCATTGCGCTCCCAGAACCCCGGCTGATCTCCGGAGATAAACTCCAGTTTTCGCACCCACTTGGCCGATTTCCAAAAGTAGAGGTGCGGCAGGAAAAACCTAAGAGGATAACCGTGCTCTGGATCCAAAGGCTTCGAATCGTACTCGAAGGCAAAAAGGGCCACGCGTCCGGGACCCATTGCGTCTTGGATGGGAACATTGGCGGTGAAGCCAAACTCTGAGTGAAGCATGATATGCGAAGCGCTCGATTTCACACCGACCAAGGCTGCCAACGCGGCGATTGGCACGCCACGCCAGACGGTGTCGAACTTGGACCACTTGGTTACGCAATGAATATCAGTAACGACCTCCGCCGTATCAAGCGCGCGAAATTCATCCCACTTCAGGGTTAGTGGCGTCTCCACCTCCCCAAAGATTTGAAAGTCCCACGCATCGAGATCCTTGTAAATTGGCACGCTGCCAGCATGAAGAACCGGAAAGCGATCCGTGCTGTACTGACCTGGGGGAAGACGTGCCGGATCGATCCCTTTGCGAATTAGCTCGTTACGGTTGCGTTCGAAAAATCCCACGTCTTTACAGTCCCCTTTTTAGGATAAATATTCCATTCCGATGGTCCTAAAGCGGCGCGGGCAACTTGGCGGCCGCGTCGGGGGCCGCGGCCGCAAGCGCGCCCAACGCGAAACACTCCTCCTGCACGCGCGCAAGCCCCGCGTCGAGCTCCGGGTCGGCGCCGCCAAGCGCGGCGCGCGCCAGGCCCAGAACGCTGTTGAGCTCATCGAGCTCCCCGTAGGCGGCCACTCGCGGATGGCTCTTGGGCACGCGCGCGCCGCCCAGAAGGGCGGTCTGGCCGCCGTCGCCGCCGCGCGTGTAGATGGCCACGCGCTCGCTAGAAGGTGACTCCAAGCCCCAACTGAAAGCCGGGCAGGCCGTGCAGGTCCACGTAGGCCGCGCGCAGGTCCACCAGCGGAAAAGGCGTGAAGTCCACGCCGGCGGCCAGGCGCGCGCCGTCGGCGGTGGCCGACACGCCCGCCAGGCCCGGAACCTGCGCGGCGCCCACGGTGATCTTGGTCAGGTCGTAGCCGGCCTCGACGAAGGGCTTGATGATGGGCAGGTTCCAGGTCGCGTCGGCGTCGGCCGCGCCGTGCACGCCGTTGAAGGCGCCGGCGTTGATCTTGTCGCCGAAAGCCGACACAGACACGTTGGGCAGGAACGAATCGAGCATCCCCGTGCGATACAGGCTCGTTCGCAGTCCGCCGCCCAACACCGAGGC
>JAJYGZ010000265.1 GCA_021790495.1 Actinomycetes bacterium | reverse complement strand
TTTACGAATCGCTTTTAGGATTTGAGCCTCTTTATTGGTAGCGCCCTAAGTATCGGTGAGACCGCCATCAAACAAATCCCCCAAAGAGTTACACCGTGTCATTTTTGTGCGCATGGTGGACTTTTTTGGACCCGCATTGTCGTAACCAAACCAACCGTTATCAAGGGATCGCAGATCGACGCAAGATTCCATTCGTTCGAAAATGGCGTGGCAGTCCCAATTCGTGCCTCGACCGGTACCGATCGGGCGTGTTTGGGGACCAAGTCGTGCATCGTTGGTGAATACCGTCGCAGGCTCCCGGCGAAATTCTCCGGTATTCTGAATTGTTGGCTGGGCCGAACGTATTTCTCCGCTTGGACCGAGAAACCAGAGAGCGGGATATTTTTGTCGATTTATGCTGACAAGTTTCATTTTGCGGCAACGAGCAGCGACAGTGGGGCTCGAACGGGGACTGTGACCACGTCGCGGGGATCGTTTCGCACTCCAGTCTTTATGCCGGTCGGCACGCGTGGAACCATCAAGGCCGCACTCGCCACCCAGATCGCCTCGATCGGCTACGAGGTGATTTTGGGCAATACCTACCATCTCATGTTGAGACCTGGGGCGGAGGTGGTGGAGTCCTTCGGTTCGCTTCACGGTTTCACAGGCTGGCCCGGGCATATGCTTACGGATTCGGGTGGATTCCAGGTGATGTCGCTAGGCGCGAAGTTCAGCGAATCCGGTGCCACGTTCCGCTCCGTTTACGATGGCTCGACCCATACGGTCAGCCCCGAACGAGCGGTCGAACTGCAAGAGATGATCGGCGCCGACATTCAGATGGTGCTGGACGTTTGCAGCATGCTGCCTGCGTCGCGCGACCAGATAAAAACCGCCATGGATCTGACGCATCGATGGGCGCTGCGCGCGCGACAAGCTAAAAGCAGGTCCGATCAGGCGCAGTTCGGCATTGTGCAAGGGGGAATCGAACTCGACTACAGGGCCGAAAGCGCCAAGTGTGTAGTTGACATGGACTTTGAAGGATACGCGATCGGCGGCCTCGCCGTAGGAGAAGGGCGCGCAGAAATGCTCCGAGCCATTGACGCGACCATCGAGCATCTTCCCCAAACCAGGGTGCGTTATCTAATGGGGGTAGGAGATCCGATCGGCGTCTTGGAGGCGATATCCAGGGGCGTAGACATGTTCGATTGCGTCACTCCTTCTCGAATTGCGCGACACGGTACCGCCATGACCTTCGCGGGAAAACTACACCTCAAGAACCTGGCCTACCAGCGGGACCAGGGACCCATCGAGAAGGGATGTCCCTGCGAGGCATGCCTCAACTATCCTCGCGGCCTTATTCGCCATCTCGTTACAGTGGGTGAGCCCACAGGGGGTAGCCTATTGACGCTGCATAACTTGACATTTATGCACAGGCTCATTGACGCCGCGCGTGTCGCGATCCGAGATGGCAGCCTGGCCAAACTAGTGAGTTCAATCCGCGACTCTTGGGGCAGCTAGCATGTCTTGAGTTGTAGCGGCATTATCTGGAGATTGACATGCTTTTCGCAGCCACGGCGACCACCTCAAGCCAGAGCAGTATAACGTCACTGCTTTTCCCCGTTCTGCTTGTAGTCGGCGCCTACTTTCTTTTTATCCGTCCCCGTGCCCAGGCCGCCAAGAGAACCCAAGCACAGGGCAAGGACGTTGAAGTCGGGGATCGTGTAATAACGACCTCGGGAATGCTCGGTCGTATTTCCCGAATGACCGACGAGACCGTAATTGTCGAAGTCGCTCCCGACGTCGAGATTAGCTTTGTACGCCGAGCGATTTCGCGTCGAATCGACGACTCTGATCCACTTGCTTCGCCATCTGATGCTGCGGCCCCAGAAGAAGCCGAGTCGACTGGCTCGGTCAGCGGTGGGACGGCGGTTGATCAGGGTGAAGCTGGAGATGGCAGCGGGGAAACCAGCCCTGAGGGCGGGCCCAAAGGCGTGTAGCCGCTAAGGGCGTGCGCGCTGGAGCGTAGCGGCCGCTTTGGTTTCTCACCTTGCAGGCTGGCCGTTGATGCGCGCGACGAGGTGTAATAATAAATCAGACAGTTAGTTCAGCGAACTTAACTTTCGACGCCTTGATATTGTGAATGCTTTTGGGTCGCTAGAGGTAGCAGGTAGGAATTGATGAAGCGTTCTGGGATGATGATGATGATCGCGACATTCGTGGTCGCGATTGGGGCCTTTGTCGCCGTGCTCGCCTTGAATTACAAGCCAGTATTGGGACTTGATCTTCAAGGCGGGCTTTCAGTCGTTTACGCGCCAGCCCACAAGGTTTCCCAAGCGACGCTGAATGAGACCATTTCGATTATTCGCAACCGGGTCGATGGTCTTGGTGTTGCGGAACCCAATATTTCCCAGCAGGGCAGCAATATCGTCGTCCAACTGCCAGGCGTCAAAGACAGTGCTGCAGCTCTCAAGGTGATCGGCCAAACTGCGGAACTTTATTTCCGACCGGTTCTCTGCGCGGCCCCAACGTATACTCCTCTTCCAAAAACACTAAAGATCCCCGCTAAGGATCTTGTCCCCTTCTGCCCGACCTCGGCGACAAATAGCGCCCTGTTGGCCTACGTGCCATCTACCAAGCCCGCTCAAGATGTGGCGACAGCCAACGTTCTTTTGCCCCAGAAAAATGGGAATACGGTAACCGGTCGGTTTGTGCTCGGTCCATCTTTGATGAACGGTTCTTCGCTCAAGACTGCGAGTGCGGGTATCGATTCAAATGGCAACTGGCTGGTCAACTTCAATTTGACTTCTGCTGGTTCGCCGAAATTCGACGCAATTGCCGCAAAGTACTACCACCAGTCGATTGCCATCGTCCTTGACGGAGTGGTGATAAGCGCGCCACAGATCAATTCAACCTCTTTCGGAGGTCATGGCCAGATAAGCGGTTCTTTTAGCCAGAGCCAGGCCGAAAATTTGGCCCTCGTTCTTCGATACGGCGCGCTGCCGGTCCAATTGGCACAACAGACGGTTCAAACCGTCTCTCCGACCCTCGGGCAAGCATCGCTTCGTGCTGGCGTGTTCGCGGGCCTTGTCGGCCTGGCGGCGGTGATGCTCTACACCATTGCTTACTATCGCGCCCTGGGCATAGTGGTGGTCGTTGGCCTAGCGACTACCGCCGCACTGTTGTGGGGAATCATCTCCTACATGGGCCACACCAGCGGACTGACCCTCGATCTGTCGGGCGTCACTGGACTAATCGTCTCGATAGGCGTGACGGTAGACTCTTACGTGGTCTTTTTTGAACGATTAAAGGACGAGGTTCGCGCAGGCAAGAGCGTTCGCTCTTCGGTCGATAAAGGTTTTCAGAAGGCCTTTCGCACCATTGTGGCCGCGGATTTGGTCTCATTTATCGGAGCCTTGCTTTTGTATCTCCTCTCGATCGGGCCGGTTCGGGGTTTTGCGTTTTTTCTCGGATTGTCGACCGT
>JAJYGZ010000084.1 GCA_021790495.1 Actinomycetes bacterium | reverse complement strand
GATGGCCCGTGAACTGACCCAAGTCTTGGATGAGGCGGACCGGAATCCGAACGTCGGAGCAATCGTTGTTCAAGGTGCCGGCGGGTCGTTCTGCGCCGGTGCGAATCGCGGTACCCTGAGCGACGCCGGCACCGATCCTGCTGGCGAAAAGACCTACGCGGCGCTCAGCGACCTCTACGCCTCTTTTATCCGCGTCGGCTCGGTGCGGGTCCCGACCATTGGCGCGATCCAGGGAGCTGCTGTTGGAGCCGGACTCAACTTGGCCTTGGCTACGGACTTGCGTATTGTCGGACGTAAGGCGCGGTTGTTGTCGGGATTCCTGCGCATCGGGATACATCCTGGCGGCGGCCATATTGCGCTGTTGTCGCGGGTGGCGGGTCGCGAAGCGGCCGCGGCCATGGCGGTGTTCGGCGAAGAGATCGACGGTGAGCGCGCCGTTCAACTCGGCCTGGCGTGGGAGGCCGTCGATGACGAACAAGTCTTGGATCGGGCGATGGAACTGGCGACGAGAGTCGCGTTTGACCCAGAGCTTGGGCGAGCAGTGATTCGGTCGTTCAGATTGGAAACCGGTCCGCCTACCCTCGCATGGGACGTCGCTGTTCAAGTGGAGCGGCCCAGTCAAATGTGGTCGATGCGTCGCAAGGATAGCTAAGGGTCGCCCCCTTGGAGCGCTTCGCGCCTCGATTTCTGGCCGGTCTTGGCGAATGATTTCCCCAAGCTGGTGAATTCGCGGGTAACGGTGGGGTAGCTCCCGCCCGAACCTGGGGGCAACCATCAGTCTCACCGCTTGGCTTAGGGCGCGCAACTCGATTTCAATACTTGACACCCAGGCAATGCGCGATATTGTTGGGATCCACGGGCCAGTTCGAGACGTAACTTTTTTCGCGCAGGGGTGGCGCGTTCCTATATTCGAGACCGATTGAAGCTGCACCCGCCGCTTCTTCAATCGGCGCAGAGTACGTGGAGCTGCAAGCAAGAATAGTTGAAGACCAAATGGGGTGCCATGAATACTGAGCTTGAGATGAACCTTGTGCGTAGGCAGAATCTGGGTGACAGCCTGCGCCGAGCGTCACAGACCGTACCGGACAAGGCTGCAGTCATCTTTTACACCGTCGACGGCGCTAGCCAAACCTGTAGCTACGCGCAGCTGAACGCGATGGTGAATGCCGTTGCCAACAATCTGATTCAATACGGGGTCAAGAAGGGCGATCGAGTCGCGTCGCTGTCGCGCAACAGCATCGGGTTTCTGGCGCTCGGATATGCGCTGCACAAGATCGGCGCCTGGCTAGTTCCGGTAAATTTTATGCTGCAGCCTCCCGACGTGGCGCATCTGATCGAATTCGCCGGTGCCAAGTGGTTTTTCGTCGAAGACGCTTTGTTGGGAAACGTCGAAGCCATCTTGGGCCGGCTCGGGGTGGTCGAGCAGTTCGTCCAGTTCAACGCAACGGGCGCGCCGCTACGGCCGGGCTGGATCGCGTTTGACGCACTGCTTGAGGGACCGGTCGACGAGCCCGAGGTCGCGATCGAGAGCGACGACGTGGCTTCGATGTTCTTTACCTCCGGCACCGAATCAGCGCCCAAAGGGGTGATGTCGACTCACGCCAACTACTTTGCCGCGCACTTGAGCTGGACCCTGAACTTTGGCCTAGCTCGGGAGGACACTTTTTTGATGAGTATTCCGCTCATCCACATAGCGGCTTACCTTCTTTCCACCCTTTGCGTGGCCAACGGGGTAACCATCGTAATGACCCAGTCGCCGCAGCCGACACAAATGGTCGATCTCATCGAGCGGCACCGACTCACCGCGACCGCGCTTCCACCGACTCTATATGTTGCGTTGCTGATGAGCCCTAACTTCAGGACCCGTGACCTAACCAGCGCGTCCAAGCTGCTGACCTGGGCCTCGACAATTCCCAAGTCAATGGTCGATGGCTGGAAAGCGGTGGCGCCTGGGGCGCGCTTCTTCTCTGGACAGGGTTCGAGCGAATCGACGGCGGTAACGCTAACCGGTGGCTACGTAGGTAGTTGGGACGAGATGCCAAACCATGACGGCCGCTGGGTGGGGCGTCCGGTCACCGTCGCCGCCGACGTTCGTCTGGTCGACGAGGATGGCAAGGACGTTGCGGTAGGTGAACCGGGCGAGCTGATTGCGCGCGGTCCGGTCATCATGAAGGGCTATTACAAGAACGACGAGAGCAACCAGCGCGTGTTTCGCGATGGCTGGTTCCACTCCGGCGACATTTTGTTCTGCGACGAGAATGGCGACTACTTCTTCGCCGACCGCAAGAAGGACATGATCAAGACTGGCGGCGAAAATGTCTACTGCCAGGAAGTGGAGAATATCCTTGGTACCCATCCGGGCGTGATGCAGTGTGCGGTGTTCGGCATGCCCGACGAGCGCTGGGGTGAGGCGGTGACGGCGGCCGTTATCGTTCGGCCCGGCACCGAGGTGACCGAGGCCGAGTTGATCGAGTTCTGTGGCACGCGGTTGCCCGGCTTTAAGATGCCCAAGCGGATATTCTTCCGCACCTCGCTGCCGATGAGCGCCGCGAATAAGATTCTGAAGCGGGAACTGAAGGCCGAGTACGCGGCTCCCGCTGGGCAAGCCTGAGTTTGAGCCTCGTTTCGCAACGTTTGGGATCATCGCGGGATTCTGGGGAGTCGCCTACCCGTGACATGGCTTACGTGCCTTTGCGAACAGTGCTCACGCGGGCGAAAGTCCACTTAACCGGCGCAGCACCAAGATGATAATTAAGAGTTCTCAACCCAAGGAGTGTTTTAGATGAGCCAAAAAGCGATCGTTGCCGGAGTCGGCATGATCCCGTTCACCAAGCCGGGCGCAAGTGAGCCATACTATGTAATGGGTGAGAAGGCTGCGCGCCAGGCGCTGGTTGACGCGCGAGTCGAGTACCCGATGATCCAGCAAGCCTACGTCGGCTACGTGTACGGCGACTCCACCTGTGGCCAGCGCGCGCTGTACCCGTTGGGCATGAGCGGGATCCCGATCGTCAACGTGAACAACAATTGCGCTACCGGTTCGAGCGCGCTTTTTCTGGCTCGCCAGGCGGTTGCAAGTGGGGCAGCAGAGTGTGTGTTGGCGCTTGGCTTCGAGCAGATGGCGGCCGGTGCCATCAAGGCTCAGTTCGAGGATCGGCCTACGCCATTCGAGGAGTTTGATCGGGTTACCAACGACCTGGTCGGCCACGCGGAGATTCCCCTTGCCATCCGCTACTTTGGCGGTGCGGGCAAAGCGCACATGGACAAGTACGGCACCAAGCTGGAGACCTTTGCCAGCATTCGCGCCAAGGCCAGCCGCCATGCGATGAACAATCCGCTGGCGCTGTTCCGCAAGGAGGTTTCGGTCGATGAGGTAATGGGCGCGCCGGTGCTTTGGGAGGGCGTGATGACGCGTCTGATGGCTTGCCCGCCGACCTGCGGCGCAGCTGCCGCGGTGCTCTGCTC
>JAJYGZ010000304.1:971-3471 GCA_021790495.1 Actinomycetes bacterium | reverse complement strand
ACGAACCGATCGGGGTGTTGAATGCAGTTCGCACCTTCACGTAATCCAGGGTCCGTCCGAGCACTCCCTCTGCCGCGCCAACCGCGCCGATCGCGAGCGAAAGTCGCTCCTGGGGCAGATTGGCTACAAGCTGAAAGAAACCAGAATTCTCACTCCCGAGGAGGTTCGCCGCTGGCACTCGCGCTCCCATGAAGCTGAGTTCGCTGGTGTCCTGGGAGTGCAGTCCGATCTTGTCTAGGTTGCGGCCGCGGCTGAAACCTGGAGTGCCAGCTTCGACGACCAGTAACGAAAGGCCGCGGTGCGGATCAGGTGAGGTCCTAACCGCAACTACGTAGAGGTCGGCGTTTTGGCCGTTGGATATGAAAGTCTTGGCGCCGTCGACCACGTAGTAGTCTCCGTCGCGGACAGCGGTGGTGCGTATCCCCGCAAGGTCGCTTCCAGTGTCGGGCTCGGTCATAGCTATGGCGAGTATTTTTTCACCCGAGACAATTCCCGCCAACCAGCGGCTCTTTTGCTCCTCGGTGGTGAGGTCGGTGAAATAAGGAAGGACCACATCGTTTTGGAGCGAGAACGCTATGGCGACGCCCGCGGCGCCGGCCCGTGAGATTTCGCGGACGATGATCGCGTTGTAGCGGAAGTCCGCCACCCCCGGCCCACCGAATCTCTCCGGTACCGAGAAGCCGAGCAGCCCCTGTCTACCGGCGGCGAGAAATAGCGAACGATCGATTGTCCCGTTCTCTTCCCATTCATCGTATCGTGGCACGACCTCCTTGGCGATGAACGCCTTCACGCTCTCGCGGAACTGCTCATGCTCAGGATCGTACCCCGGGCTACTCGATTCTTCCATTTAGGTTCAACTTTCCCTAGTCGTCACTTCTCTTGTAACCCAAAACACGACGGTGCGCTCACCTTGGCGTAAGCGCATTCAATCGGGGGCATCGCGCAGCTAAGCAATATTCAACGCCAGCACCGTGCCTTTGGCATGGCGGAGACGCTCTTTCCCATCAGGCGCCAGCGCGCGCGGAGGGAAAGTTGGGCTGGCGTTTTTCCTTTAGGGCGGCTGCGCCTTCTATGACGTCGGGCCCCATGAAGCACAACATCTCATAGGCGGCCGACTGGTCGAAGATCGGACCCGCGCTTCTCAACCATCCATTGAGAGCACGCTTGGTCCAGCGAATCGCGAGCTGCGATCCAAGCGCCATGTCGTGGGCGATCCTTAGCGCCTCAGGGACGACCTCTTCACGAGGCAGCGCTTTAGACACCATTCCAATTCTTTCCGCCTCCGCTCCGGTTATCATCTCCCCGGTGAGGAGATAGTACCGTGCCTTGGCCATACCGGCAAGGAGCGGCCAAAGAATTGCCGCATGGTCGCCAGCCGCGACGCCCAATTTCACATGGCCGTCGCCGAGGCGCGCGTCAGCCGCGCAAATCGAGATGTCCGCGAGCAGGGCGACGACCGCCCCAGCTCCCACGGCGACGCCGTTGATGGCAGAGATTATCGGCTTTTCGCAGTTGATTATGTTGTATACCATCTCGCTCATTTCACTGAGCATGTGCGCAACGCGATCATGGTTTCCAGCGATGTCAAGGACCATTGACAGGTCACCTCCGGCAGAAAAAGCCTTGCCCGCTCCGGTTATCACCGCGACCCTAACTTGGGAATCGGTGGAAACATCGCGCCACACCCGCGCGAGTTCGCCATGTAGTTCAGCGTCGGCGGCATTGTACTTCTCAGGCCGGTTGATGGTTATGAGCAGTACGCCATTTTCCTGCATCTCGAAGAGAAGTTGTTTGTAATCGGAGTAGTTCATCCTTTTGGGGTCCTTTTGGTTATTTTGTGGTTATCTAGTGAATTATGGGGCATCGAAGACATTTTGCGAAGGTTGCGCCGCGCCTCTTCACGTGGCTTGGAAGCCTCGCTTCTTGCCTGTTGGTGGGATGCGAAGCGATGCACAGAATCGCTTCATCCAAGGCGAGGCCGGGGGCGATGCGCCCCGGCGCGAGTTTATCGACTCTGATACGCTGGTTCCTAAGTTCGCGCAACCCCAGGTAACGCGATCCAACCGGTCGGTGATCGCGTCGTCGTTAGCAAAACGATGGACGTCAGGCCAAAATCCGCCCAGGTGGCGGAATCTGTTCTCGCAAAATTGGCGATAGCGTTTGGAGCCACGTCCGCGCATTTCGGCCTCCTTCCCCTGGGGTGTCGTTAGCCAGCCATCGTCAAGCCGCCGCTGACGCTTAGTACCTGGCCGGTGACGAACGAGGCCGCATCTGATGCAAAGAAAACTACCGCGGCAGCAACCTCGTCTGGCTGAGCCAAGCGTTTAAAGGGAATGGCCCGAATGAGGGCCTCCTTGAGACGTTCGTTTTGGGCTGCGAACAGCGGGGTGTCGGTCGGGCCAGGGCAGACGCAGTTGACATTTATCTTATGACGGGCGATCTCGCGTGCCAGGGACTTGGTGAGAGCAATGACGCCACCCTTGGCGCGTGCGGAGATGCT
>JAJYGZ010000304.1:0-961 GCA_021790495.1 Actinomycetes bacterium | reverse complement strand
TGGCGCCTGCGTAGATGCTCTCTCCTGAGCTTCCCACTCTTCCAGCGTCGCTAGCTATGTTTACCACTTTGCCACCGAGGCCGGCCTCGACCATCTGCGGAAGAAATGCTCTGCAGATATGGATCGGACCGAGCAGGTTGATGTCGATAACCCGGCGCGCGAAGTCTTCGGTGGACTCGAGAAATGGCGCCGTTTGATCCCAACCCGCTGCGTTGACGAGGATCGTCGGAGCGCCATGTTCGCCGAGCACCGCTTCGGCGAGGTTCGATATCGCAGCCGAGTCGGAGACATCGGCCTGATACGGGGCAATCAGCTCAGGGTTCTCGCTCGCGGTGGCATTAGCGGTGGTTGCGTCGAGGTCAACGGCTATCACATGAATTGAAGCAGCTGCCAGCTGCAGCGCTACCGCGCGCCCGATGCCGGATCCGGCACCGGTCACAATCGCGATTTGTTTGGTCATAATGGCTCCTTTTATTTATAAAGACGTCGTGGCGTCAGGTTGTGGTTTTGTGGCGAGTTCGATGAGGTGGCGGTACTTGCCGAGATAATTCGGGTGTAGAACTGACCGCAATGCAAAGGCGCATTGGCAAGCGATGTAGGCGTCAAGATCGAGTTTGCGCTCGAAGTACCAATGCTTGAGCGCCCACCCATGCGCCAGAAGCAGAAAATTGTAGGCCAAGATTTCGGCATCTACGTCAATGAGAAGACCGAGGCTCGCTCCCTCGCGGATGACATGGCGCAACGGTTCGCTCGTCTGAATTTCTAACGCCTTGATCCGGACGAGGCCCTCCCGCGTGAGCGATTTGCTCTCTCTATAGCTGAGGAGCGCGGCTTGTCGATGCTCGTCGATGACAGTACAGTACGCGCCAAATGCGGCGGCTATCGCTTCGATGGGATCCCCCGCGCACGTCGCGATCGCGACGGGCACTCGCTCCTCGAACGCATCGAGCACATCGACGAT
>JAJYGZ010000034.1 GCA_021790495.1 Actinomycetes bacterium | reverse complement strand
TGGCGCGGCGCGCCGACGTACTGGTTGAAAACTTCAAGCCCGGGAATCTGGAAAAATTCGGGCTCGACTACGAAAGCGTCAAGGCCACGAATCCAGAGATCATATACGCCTCGATCAGCGGCTTCGGGTCCGGAGCCGGCGCGGGCATCGCCGGATACGATCTAATGGTGCAAGCGATATCGGGTTTGATGAGTTTGACTGGCGATCCCGATGGCGATCCATACCGTGCCGGAGTGGCCGTGCTCGACGTATTCGCGGGGCTTCATAGCGCGATCGGAATCGTCTCGGCTCTTTATGCGCGCAAGAGCCTTGGCACCGGACAGCGCCTCGAAGTGAATCTGCTATCTTCTGCCCTATCGGGCATGGTCAACCAGACCAGTTCTTATGTCGCAGGTGGAGTCGTCCCGTTTCGCATGGGAAATGCGCATCCAAGCCTTTATCCCTATGAGCCGATGCACGCCAAGGACGGAGACCTGGTCGTCGCGGTCGGCAACGATAGCCAATTCCGCAAGTTTTGCGAAGTGCTGGAAATGCCCGAGGTCGCCCAAGACTCGCGATTTTCCAGAAACGAGAATCGCAACGCGAACCGGATCGAGTTGCGAGCCCTGATTTCTGAGCGCATTCAGCACTGGCGCCGGGCGGATCTTTTCCGGGCCCTGACTGCGGCCGGAGTGCCGAGCGGCCCGATCAACACCCTCGACGAGGGAGTCGCCTTCGCTGAGGAACTCGGACTTTCCCCAGTGGTTACCATCGCGGATGGTGCCGGCGAATTCAACTCAATTCGAAATCCGATTGCCTTCTCGGCGACTCCGCCCAGCTATCGCCTCGCGCCGCCGACTCTGGGCGAACAGAGTCAGGAGATCCGCACCTGGCTCGCCGATAAGGCGCCCGGCGGCTGACTTCGGGCAATCCCGAAGGTAATCACCCAGTTCGACTGCAGTTAATTATCGACCAGCGGCTATAAAGTCGGTCAAATTCTCGCCGAAAAGAAGGCATGACTTCTCCGAGCTCAGAGCTAAACGAAACCCTAAAGGACTGGTCGCTCCCGCGATTGACTTCAAGGGTCTATTGGGACCTCGCGATATGGATGACCGGATTCGGACTGGTAATCGGGGTGGTCTTTCCGTTTGCCATCATCGTTCTCGGCGTCCCCGCGGCGATCTCGCTGCGCCCGCTATTTTTCTTAGGAACCCTGGCTTCGGGCACAATTGTCGGCATGGTAAACTTCGCTATCGCTCGCCTGGCAGTCGGAGCGCGGATGCGCCGCCTCTCAGGCCGGATGCGATACGTCGGCGCAGCCTTGCAGCACGCAACACGTAGCGGAGATTGGAGCCAATGTTCGCCGGAGAATTGCCGACTCGAGGTGGATTCCCAAGACGAACTCGGCGAAGCTGCCCGGGCCTTCAACTGGCTCTTGGAATCATTGGCGAGCTCCCATGCCACCGGCGCGGCGATAAGTTCGGTAACCGACTCGTTCACCGAAAACCTCGCCTTCGACGATCTGGTAAACACTATCCTCGACCAGTACATGTTCCGAAGCGGAGCGAGCGCAGGAGCGGTGCTGGTAGTGCGCGACGGGTCGCTCACGGTTGAAGCTCAGCGCAACATCGCCGGCGACGCTATTCAAGACGCGTCGCTGATGCAGCAGGCTCTTAGGACCCGCGCGATCACCTCGGTCGACATCCCGTCAGATCTAGCGATCGACGCGGTCGCGGTGACTTTTCGCCCTCGCCAAGTACTAGTTGTGCCAGCGTGGCTCAATGGCCAAGCCCTGGGTGCAGTCATCCTGGCCTACTCTGGGAACGTCAGCGGTGAGACTACAAGACTGCTGGAAGCTTTCCAACCCTCGACCTCTGTCGCGCTCAACAACGCCCTTACCCACGAGCGATTACAGCGCCTCGCCGCAGTAGATCCCCTCACCGAGGCATACAATCGGCGTTTTGGGCTCAATCGCCTCGCCGAGGAGTTCTCCCGCACCATGAGAACCGCCGCACCGCTGGGTCTGCTCAGTTTCGACATCGACCACTTCAAAAAAGTCAACGACTCCTTCGGACATCTCGCCGGAGATCGCGTCCTTCGATCGGTTTCAACGGCGGTACGCGCGGCGCTTCGTGCTGGCGATGTGCTGATTCGGACCGGCGGCGAAGAATTTGTAGTCCTGGTTCCGGGGGCCGGATACGACGATCTTGAAACGCTCGGCGAGCGGATTAGGCGCATTGTTGAACTCACTCCGATCGACGTTGGCAACGCGGAGATCACAGTCACCATAAGTGTCGGCGGCGTCACCTACTACGGCAGCGACGCTCGGGATCCCGAAGAGCTTCTCGCCAAGGTAGATGAGGCGCTCTATGCCTCGAAGAAGTCCGGTCGAAACCGGGTTACCATGTCGCGTATCAACGAATTGATCGCCGACTAGACGCCGAATCGGGGCCGAGCCAAACTCAATCGCCGCCACAGGGGAAATATCTCCCGGGACCCATTTCACAGCTACGCGTGCGACGCGATCCTCGACGGGTCGCGTTTCGCGCAATTAAGGCGTGATGGCCCCAATCGTCCTTTAATCCTTGCATCCCAATCGGCACGAATAGGAATAGCTTCGCCGCTCGGGTAGTTTGTTAATGCGAACAGTTCGCATTATCGGGCCCGCGGGACGGAAGGCACGAGATTGACTAAGCGCGTGATGCGACAGCCACCAAGCGCGGGCAAACCAGCTAGGGAATCCGTCGGGAAGCTCAAACAAAGCCTACATAAGAGGGACTTGGTAGCCCTGTCGGTTTCGAGCGTGGGACCCCTCTTTTCCATTGCGGCCACAGGCGGCGTGATGGCCTCCAACGCGGGACTCTGGACGCTTCCCTCCATCGCTCTCATCGCGGTGCCGTTCATTATCGCCGCCTTCGTCTTCAGGCTGCTGAACCGGCACTTTCCCCATGCCGGCGCCTCTTATCACTGGTCGGCTCGGGTGCTAGGCGCCAAGGCGTCGCGCTTTCAGGCCTGGATCCTCATCTTGGCCTATTTCACCTCGATACCGCCAATCATCATCCCGGCGGCCACCTATACCCTCGACCTTTTGCTACCGTCGGTACGCCCGTCAGGCCTGGCTGAGATCGCAATGTCGATGTTCTGGTCGGGTTTCGCGCTGATACCGCTGCTTCGCGGCGCCCGTCCCACGGCCAAGCTCACCCAGGTCTTTCTCGCAATCGAGCTCGTCTCGGTGGCTACAATCGCCGTGGTGGCGATTGCGCGCTGGCACGCGATTGCGGTTCCGGTGCACTTTGGCAAGCCTCCGATCGGCGGAATGATCATTACCGCCGTGGTCGCGGCGACCATTCTTGATGGCTGGGAGATCGATAGCTACGCCTCCGAGGAGGCTCATCGCCCCAAATCCGATCCGGGAGCGGGCGGAATAATTGGCGCCTTCCTAGCTCTTGGCTTCTACGCGCTTATCTATCCCCTCATGTTCGGTGAGACGCCGCTGCGCCTGCT
>JAJYGZ010000237.1 GCA_021790495.1 Actinomycetes bacterium | reverse complement strand
CGGTGCGATTGGCGATGCCTTCAAGCTCTCCCCAGCCCCAGGGAAAATCGAACTCGATGTCAACCGTGCCCGCGCTGTAATGGGAGAGCTCCTCGGCGTCGTGATGGCGAAGGCGGAGCATCTCAGGGGGAATCCCATTGTCGATGTACCAGGCGAGCCGGGTCTCATACCAATACTGAAACCATGTGGGCGCCTCATCGGGTGGAACGAAGAACTCCATCTCCATCTGTTCGAACTCCCGTGTTCGAAAGACAAAGTTTCCCGGGGTTATCTCGTTTCGGAACGACTTTCCCATCTGGGCGATGCCAAAGGGAGGCTTCTTGCGAGAAGTCTGAAGGACATTGGCAAAGTTGATGAACATGCCTTGGGCGGTCTCGGGCCGCAGATAGGCAACAGCGGCGTCGTCTTGGACTGGACCCACAAAGGTTTTGAACATCATGTTGAAGTCCCGCGCCTCGGTGAGGTCGCTAGAGCCGCAGCTGGGACAGACGCCCTCGATGTGATCTGCGCGCCAGCGCTCTTTGCAATTGCGGCAATCTACCAGTGGATCGGTAAAATTTGCCAAGTGGCCAGAGGCCTCCCAGATGCGCGGAGTCGAGAGAATCGAGGCGTCGATGCCGACCACGTCGCGCCGCCGCTCGACCATGTCGCGCCACCAAGAATTCTTCACGTTGCGAAGCATCGCCACGCCCAGGGGCCCGTAGTCATATGCAGACCTGAATCCCCCGTAGATCTCGGCCGAAGGGTATATAAAGCCCCGCCGCTTGGCGAGACTGACGATTTTTTCCATTAATTCACTTGAGGCCATGGTGGCTAAAGCCTAGTTGCGCCCAACAGGTGCGGCCCTAATAGCCGCCGAGGTGAAGCGCCTTGACCTTGTGGTTCAATAGCGCTTCGATCTGGGAAACCGCCAGCGCCTCGACCTCAAGCCGCACCGGAGAGTCTCCCAGCGCTAGCGCGCGACTCAGCTCGCCATCGCACATCCAGGCGATCACCGACACCGCGTCTCGGCTGATCGCGACCGAATCTCCATGCGAAGCACATACCAGCCCGCTTCCGCTGGCGGAAAACCGCGTCAGCCCCTTGCCCTCTTCGCCGCACTCCACGCAATTGCCCAGCTGCGGAGCGAGTCCTTGCACTTGCAGGAGCCGCCAGAGGAATCCAGAGAGCAGGTAGTGAGAGTCTCCCTGCTCAAGGCGGTGAAGAACCTTCACCAAGAGGCGAAAGATCTCGAAGTCGGCCAACGAGTCGCCAACTAGCTCCTCGATCACCTCGACGATCCCTAGCCCTTTGCGCAGCCGTTCGAGATCGCTTTTTATCCCCGGGAAGAGTTCCACCGAGTCGACCTGAGTGACGATGTCGAGCTCGCGCCCCTTCCAGCATTGGACATTGACGTAAGAGATGGGCTCGAGCCGTGCTCCAAACTTGGTGCGGGTCTTGCGAACCCCTTTGGCTACGGCGCGGATCTTGCCGCTTTGAGCCCCGTACATCGATATGATCCGGTCTGCCTCGCCGAGCTTCCAAGTCCGCAAGACCACCGCGTGCTCGGAATAGAGTGTCACCTCGCTACGCCCTCTTGCGCCTCGGAGTACCGAGGTTGAAAAGAATCGCGAATACCGCGACCAACACCAGCACAAAGCCAGCCGGATGAAAACCAGCCAGTGTGAGCACCACCAGAGTTATCAATAGGGCCAAAAGCCCGAGCGACGCCATGGTCTTCAACTAGCTGCCCAGCTTGCCGTAGCGACGGTCACGGCCTTGAAACTCATAGATCGCCTTGTAGAGGTCCTCGCGACGAAAGTCGGGCCAGAGCACATCGGTAAAAACGAGCTCCGAATAAGCGATCTCCCAAAGCAGGAAGTTGGAGATCCGGTACTCGCCCGAAGTCCTAATGACCAAGTCTGGGTCCGGCGCTTCTGGGTGATAGAGGTACTTGGAGATCGATCGCTCGTTGATATCGCTCGCCTTCACGCCGCTTGTCACCAGCTGGCGTACCGCATCGACGATCTCCGCACGTCCTCCGTAGTTGAACGCTATGGTCAGGGTGAGCTTGTCGTTGTTTTTGGTCATCTCCGCGCTCTCGTCCATCCGGCGTACCACACGCTTGGGAACTCGCCAATCGCGGCGACCTGAAAAGCAGATTCGTACGTTCTTCTTGTCGAGTTGATCGCGCTGGCGTGCCAGAAGCGACTCGTTGAAGTGCATGAGATAGCGAACTTCGTCGGCCGGACGTCTCCAATTCTCGGTTGAGAAGGCATAGACCGTGAGCCACCGCACGCCAGCGTCCAGGCATCCATCGACGGTGTCCATCATGGCCTCTTCGCCAGCGGCATGTCCGTCGGTACGCGGAAGCCCCCGCTTTTGCGCCCAGCGCCCATTGCCATCCATTACACATCCCACGTGCACCGGGATACGGTCCCGGTCGAGAAGCGACAGGGTTCTCGACTCCTCTGACTCGTAGTTCCGGCCGGGATCAAAACTCATCGCGACCCCGGCACCTTTGCAAGGGTGGCCTCAAGGTGCAATTGAAAGTCGGCCTCCTCGGTCGCCATGAACAAGGTATAGCCCAGGCCGTTGGGCGAAAAACGGAAGCTTCTTCCAATTCCTTTAACCACCTTGGCCGACGGCGAGGTCATGACGCCGGTGGCATCGAGGGACATATCGAGGAAACCGTCTCCTTGGAGAAGGACGCCGGTGGAAATCTCGGCAATTCCGGTTGGCTGGACGATTAAGAATTCCACCCTGTAGTCGGCCAAGATGCGCAAATAGCCGCGCTCTTGGTGCAACGGCGAAGCGTCGAGCATATTTTTCGTAGTCTGGGCATAGGTGATGAAGCCTTTGGGCGAAAGTTCGAAGATTACCTGCTCGGAGTAGTCGAAGTCGGAAATAGTCGGGTATATGCCGTGACCGGACCCTTGGTAGGTGCCGACGATGCTCGCTCTAACGCTCTCAAGATCCATCGATGCTCCGCTTTCGCCTTTGCAACCCAAGAAGGGATCTCCGGCATCCCTACTTCAACATTAGCCACCGCCGTGGCGCCACGCCTTAGAGGCCCCCCCAACAGCTCTGTGAAGCGGGCATCGTCAAACGGCATCAAAGACCGAACTGGTCGAGATAACGAGCTTGGCTCTGCCAGTCGCGGGCGACTTTTACCACCAGGTCAAGATACATTCCCTCGGGAAGATGCTTGCGAACCTCGCTCCCTACAGCCTTCAAGTTCGCCCCGCCGTGCCCGACAACGATGCCCTTTTGACTCTCGCGCTCGACGAAGATCTCACAACGGAGGTATCGGCCTTCAACTTCGCTTACCACCGTGGCTAGCGCATGGGGAAGCTCGTCGCGAAGGATGGCCAAGAGACCCTCACGGACAAGTTCGGCAATCCACTCGGTATCGGTGGTGTCTGAGGTCATCTCTGGCGGGTAATAGTGCGGTCCGGGCGGCATCTTGGCGAAAATCGCCTCCCGCAACTCCTTGACGCCATCTCCGGTCCGCGCCGAG